>JAOZKH010000113.1 GCA_029935405.1 Vallitaleaceae bacterium
TTAGTTTTTTCATTATATCCTCTTTTCGTTTATTTATGTAATTAATTGGTTGAATTTACTATATCATACTAGTGGTATTAATGTCAAAATAATAACAATCAACAACAAAAGTCAAATAAATACAAAAATAGACATATTTTTACCATAAAATTATTTCTTTAATGGTATACTAGAACAAAGAGGCTACACGATGTATCTACTCATAAAATTCAAATAAGGAAAGTTCAAGAAGTAGAAACAAAGAAGGTGAAGGCATGTCAAATCATTTTAAGAGTGAAGAATACGCTCATATAATAGCAACTATGGGTATATTTTATAATACTATAAAAATACCATGTATCTTAATTGATGAAGTTGGTGCAATACTACACAGTGAAGGTGAATTCAGAAATTACTGTACTAAGTTGCAGAGTTTATCAGAAGATAACTCCATGTGTAAGCATGCACATTGTCAATCGAGCCTTCAAGCCAATAATATTGGTGAGGCATATGTATCATATTGTCCGGCAGGTCTTATTCACTATACAGTAGCTTTATCTAGTGGACAAGTCTTTAAAGGTGCAATCATTGCAGGACCGATTCATATGAGTGAACCTGATGATTATGAAGTGGAACAAGTAATGAAGAGGCTCCATATTTCATCAGATGAAAAAGATATTCTAAGTAGCTATTATAGAGCAGTGCCTCTAATTCATCCAAGCACAGTTAAGTATCAGCTAGAACTTTTGACCATATTAGCTAAAGATATTATGAGTGCCAATAAATCAAGATTGCTTAAGAAAAAAGCGTTTTATGATGAACAACGGGCTATAAATGAAACTATACAGGAATTAAAAGAGATAGAGCCTATAACAGAAAATCAAGGAAGTAGTTATCCGATTAAACTCGAAAGCGAATTAACATCTTCTATTATTAAGGGAGATGAATCAAACGCTAAAGCAATATTAAATGAATTGTTAGGATATATATTTTTCAAATATAAAGGTGATAATAGACGAATTATTGCAATGACAATGGAACTCGTTGTTATTATGTCAAGAGCAGCAGTTGAAGGTGGAGCTAGATATGAAGATGTTGCAAAAGTAACTCAAAGCATGTATTTATTAACGGTTGAGCCAAATGATATTGAAGCAGTCTGCATGTGGTTGATAGAAGTTCTTGAAAAGGTTATCCTTTTTGTTTTTCCGTTAGATATTGAGAAAAAAGAGCAAATGGGAGTGCTTAGAAAAGCCGTTATATTTATGAACCAACATATTCAAGAGAATATAAGTTTAGAAGATGTGGCAAAAGCTGTCAATCTTAGTACAACATACTTTTCAAGACTATTTAGTAATGAAATGAATATGACATTTGTTGACTATTTGACAATGATTAAAATTGAAGAGAGTAAGAAATATTTGGTTGATACAAGACAAAGTATAAGCGATATAGCATTACGTATGGGATTTTCGGATCAAAGTTACTTCTCTAAGGTCTTTAAAAAAAATGAAGGCATAACACCGGGTAAATATCGTAAAATGTATTTGTAAGGAGATGAAATAATGGATTATCTTATAGCGGTTGGTGAATGCCTACAACGTGGTAACTCAGGAGAAACAAGAGAAAACGTTATTAAGGCTCTTGAAGTAGGAGTTAGTCATCAAGAGATACTAAATCATATGTTAGAAGTTATGGAAGTCGTGGGAAGAAAATTTAAAAAAAATGAGTTGTTTGTTCCAGAAGTACTTATTATCGGAAGAGCATTTAATGTTGCTTTAGAAGTTATTTCACCACTATTGGCTGTAGAAGAAAAATATTTAGGTACAGTTGTCATTGGTGCGGTGAAAGGCGACTTGCATGATATTGGTAAAAATCTAGTTAAGATGTTAATGGTTGGTACTGGAGTTAGAGTAATAGATCTTGGTGTTGATGTACCTGCCGCGAAGTTTGTTGAAGCTATTAAAACTTATGAACCAGATATTGTGGCTATGTCTTCCCTATTGACAACAACGATGATTCAGGTTAGTAAGACAATTAAAGAAATTCAAAAAGCAGGATTAAGAGATAAAGTTAAGATAATTATTGGTGGTGCACCGGTAACAAATAATTATGCTAAGAATATTGGTTCAGATTTTTATGCCATAGATGCAGGAACAGCGGCAGAGATTGTTCGTGAGTATATACAGAAGAATTCATAAAAAATGATATAAAGTCACATAAAACAATAATATGTCAAAATATTACCAAAATTCAAAAGCAAGTACTATTATACATATTTAAATAGAAGTATATTAGAGTTAACGTTAATAAGATGAAGGAGAAAACTTATATGAGTGAAACATTAGAACAAATTGGAGAATTATTACAAAAGGGAAATATGCCGGAAGTTGTAAGATTATGCGGAGTTGCTATTGAAGAGGAATCATCTGCTTCTGAAATACTTGATGCATTACTTGGTGGAATGAGTATCATCGGAGGAAAGTTCAAAAGAAATGAAGTGTTTGTACCAGAAGTACTTATTGCAGCTAGAGCAATGAATGGTGGACTTGAGGTAATTAAACCACTTTTACTTGAAGAAGGTGTTGAGTCAATAGGAAAAATGCTTATAGGAACAGTTAAAGGTGACCTACATGATATAGGAAAAAATTTAGTAGGCATGATGATGACAGGTGCCGGTTTTGAAGTAATAGATTTAGGTGTTGATGTATCAGCTGAAAAATTCATTGAAGCAATTGAAGAACATAACGCAGAAATAATCTGTATGTCAGCACTTCTTACAACTACTATGGTAAATATGAAGGGTATTATTGAAGCCTTAGAAGAAAAAGGAATTAGAAATAATGTTAAAGTAATGATAGGTGGTGCACCTATAACAGATCAATTTGCTAAAGAAATTGGAGCTGATATGTATGCACCAGATGCTGCAACAGCAGCTGAAGAAGCAAAAAAACTAATAGCTTAACAACAGGAGGAATGAAATGACAGGAAAAGAACGTGTATTAATGACGTTAAACCATAAAATGGCAGATAGAGTGCCATGGGTACCGTTTGCAGGAGTACATGCTGCATCTCTTATAGGAAAAAATGCAACAGAAGCATTAACTGATGGTGACGTTTTATTTGATTCTTTAATGGAAGTAAAAAAACTATATGCACCAGATGGAATGCCAGTAATATTTGATCTTCAAATCGAAGCAGAAATTCTTGGTTGTGAACTACTATGGGCAGATAAAGGACCGCCATCAGTGGCATCACATCCACTTGAAGATACAACGAAATTACCTTGTGACTGTACACAACCTGCACCTGATAAAGGTCGTTTACCAATGGTTACTGATGTAATGAAACGTATGAGCGCTGAAGTTGGAGAAGACACAGCATTATATGGTCTTATCTGTGGTCCATTTACATTAGCTTCACACCTTAGAGGTAATAATTTATTTATGGATATGATTCTTAATGAGGAATATGTTAATTCGTTAATGGAGTTTACCACTACTACAGCACTTAAAATGATAGATATGTATATTGATGCGGGTATGGATGTTATTGCAGTGGTTGACCCACTTGTATCACAAATATCACCAGAGCATTTTGAGAGTATGTGTCATGAATCATTTAAAACTATTTTTGATTATATCAAAGCAAAAGGAAAAGCTTCTTCCTTCTTTGTATGTGGTAATGCAACAAGACAAATTGAAGTTATGTGTAAAACAGATCCGGATTCGATTTCAATTGACGAAAATGTTGTAATGAAGGATGCTAAAGAAATTACAGATAAATATAATATTACAATTGGTGGAAATATTCCATTAACAACATTGATGCTTCATGGAACACAACAAGAGAATATGAAGTTTGTTGTTAATATGATTGATGAACTTTCAAACGATAATCTTATTATTGCACCTGGATGCGATATGCCATTTAATGTTCCGGCTGAAAACACTATTGGTGTGGCACAAGCAGTACGTGAAACAGATAAAGTTCGAACAATGGTAGAAAACTACGAAGCACCAAAAGAAGATATTTATGTCGAATTACCAGATTATGACAATCTTGATAAACCACTTGTTGAAGTGTTCACTCTTGATTCAGCAACATGTGCAGCATGTACTTATATGATGGGTGCAATGAATGTAGCAGGTGATGAGTATGGTAAAAAGATTGAATTAGTAGAATACAAGTTTACAGAAAAAGAAAACATTGCAAGATGTGTGAAGATGGGCGTAACAAATCTTCCATGTGTTTACATTAATGGAAAACTTCAATGGTCATCTATCATTCCAAGTAAAGAAGAACTTTTTAAAGTAATTGACGGATTATTATAAGAATTAATTGTACCATCATAACTAACTATGTAGTTTTGACACTATAACCATTTATTAAAACCATATATAAATTTATGTAAAAGGGCCCGGATTTAATTCCGGGCCCATAGTAGATAAATAGTAAAACAAAGAGGCTACGCCTCGTCCGCTTGCGGTTGTATACGGAAGGAAAATATCCTGTAGTAAAATCATCTTAGGAGGCATTATGAATAATACACTAAAGTTTAATCTTGGAATAAAATATAATTTGGAAACAGTACTTGAGGTGGTTGATTGTCATAAAGATAATCCTAATTATTTATCATATAAGGAACAACTTATAGCATTAATAAAACGTTATGAAGAATTTTTGGAACCAAAAGGATATATTGTTAATGAAATAGTTAATAATAAACCAAGGATTCATTGCCTTGTAACAATTGGTGGTGAAGTGGATGAAAGCATAAATAAGTGTTTTAAAGATTTCGAATATTTTGAAGGTATGTTGTTAAATGCCTTGGCTGATAATATATTATATGAAGCAACTAATGCATTATATAAAATATTAAGTCTAGAAATGGAAAAAGAAGATTTATATTTAAGCTCAAGATATGAACCGGGTAACCCTGAAATACCTATGAGCATGCAAAAGGAATTATATGATAAAATTGTACCTAAATTCGATTTAGATATGATTATTTCAGAAGGATTTATGCTATCTCCTTCTAAATCTCTTGCTTACTATTATGAAACTACAGAACAAGATTGTGCATATGGTGTTGATCATGACTGTAGCGCTTGTGAAAGCCAATGTATGCACCGCATGTATATTCTCAAAATACATAAAGATAATACAATAAAAGTTATTCAAGCAAAACAAGGAGAAAATTTACTAGAAGTTTTAAGAAGACATGATGTATTTGTTAATTCACCATGTAGTGGGAAACGTTTGTGTGGTAAATGTAAGGTAAAGGTTAAAAATCATGGTTACAAACTAGAAGAAACGGAAAAAAAATATCTTATAAGTGAAGAAGATAAAGATATCATTTTAGCATGTTATCATATAATAGATAGAGATCTTAATATATATATAAGTAATGATAAAGTTTATCATAAAATCGAGACCGGATATAAAGCCTTCGAAGTGAAATCTGCAAAATATGATTCTGAAGCTTATGTGAAAGAGAACTATCCTATAGGGATTGGTGTTGATATAGGTACGACAACTCTTGCAGTCAGTCTAGTGAATCTTGTGACACATCAAGTAATAGATATAAAGAAAATGATTAATCCACAAAAAGCTTATGGTGCTGATGTTATTAGTCGTATTACTTATGTAGGTGAGAATGATGATCGAAAGTTATGTATGCTTATAAGAGAGGCAATAGAGTCAATGACTATGCAACTGATTACTGAAAATAATTATAATTGGCACCATATTGAAGAGATGGTTATATCAGGTAATACAACAATGATTTATCTGCTTCTTGATATTGATCCAAAAGCACTTGCGATTGCACCATTTACAACCATAGATATTGGCATGAAAGTATGTGATTCAAAAGAACTATTTAGCGAAGTAGATTCTTTTAAAGTTACAATTATGCCCTGGATATCTGCTTATGTTGGTGGCGATATAGTTTCAGGACTTTTTGCAACACATATGATTGACAAAAAAGAGAATATTGTTTTTATCGATATAGGTACTAATGGAGAAATAGTGTTAAAGACAAAAGATAGAATGATTAGTGCAGCTACAGCAGCAGGCCCTGCTTTTGAAGGAGCGAATATAACATGTGGAATGGGGTCGATTGAAGGTGCAATATGTGAGATTAAAACTAATGGAAATGAGTATGATATCGAGACTATTGGCAATACTGAACCTGTAGGCATCTGTGGTTCAGCACTAATTGATATTGTAGCGTTGATGCATAAACAAGGTTTTGTAGATGATATGGGATATATGAAAGAACCGGTAATGTTTCATGAAAATATTGGTATATATCCTGCAGATATCAGGCAAGTACAATTAGCAAAAGCTGCAATATATGCAGGTGTTGAAGTATTGTTAGATGTTGCTAAGTTAACCTTTGAAGATATTGATGCTTTTTATATTGCTGGTGGGTTCGGTAGTCATTTAGATGTGAAAAATAGTGCTTATATAGGATTGATACCAACAGAAGTTATTGATAAGGTTGTAGTTGTTGGAAATTCATCACTAGCAGGTAGTATTAGATATCTACTTGAAAAAGAAGGAGATACTGAAATTAAAGCAATTAGAACACAATGTGAATATGAAGAATTATCCACAAGCATGAAATTTAATATGTTGTATGTTGATGCAATGCTATTTAATACATGAAAGTGAGTAAATATGACGAAAATATACTTAATTACAGGGTTTCTAGGTGCAGGAAAAACTACATTTTTAAATCATAGGTTAGCTAATTCCAAACTAAAAACTGGGGTTTTAATGAATGAATTTGGAAAAATAAGTATGGATACCATTACAGTTCAAAAAGATGATGTGGATTTTATTGAGCTTAAAAATGGTTCTATTTTTTGTGCCTGTCTTAAAGATAAATTTATTGAGGGATTAGAAAAATTAGTTAAAATGGGACTTGATGAAATTTACATTGAAGGGTCCGGCCTTGCAGATCCATCAGATATGGAAAAAGTAGTAAGCATCCTTACAAAAATAGTTGGAAAAGGCTACTTTACATTTGAAGGTGTTATTTGTATTGTTGATGGTGTGTTTTTCAAACAAGAACTTGCTAAAATGGTAAGTGTTGAAAGACAAATTGTTCATAGTCATCATGTTCTTATTAATAAGAGAGATTTGATTACTGAAGAACAACTTGAAGAAATTGTGGATAAGATACGAGAAATCAATCCTAAAGTAGGGATAACACCAATCACCATGGGGAAAATAGATTTTCAAGATATAAATCTTAAGTATTATTATATTAAAGAGGAAGAAACAACTAATACTTTGGATAATAAACCAAAAAGCATTGTAATAAAATTTATTCATGAACCAGAGATGGCAAGTCTTAAAGCTTTTCTTGTTAATATGAGTGATTATTTTTATAGAATCAAAGGTTTTATTAAAATCAAGAAACAATGGTATAAAGTAGATTTAGTAAATGAAAATATAGACATTATTAATTATCATGTGGCTATGGAGGACGAAACTAAAAGAGGATATAATGAACTTATATGCCTTTCATCTAAAGGCATTAAGAGTATTGCGCATTTAGCTGCAACTGCCGAAAAGGATTTACCAATGCTCTATACAATAGAGATGTGAACTAATTGAAAAAAATTAAAGTACGCGACCTCAAATTAAATTGTCATTAGAAATATTAATACAGCT
>JAOZKH010000002.1:0-4350 GCA_029935405.1 Vallitaleaceae bacterium
TCGTTACTATTCAGTCTCCAAAAGCCAGTCGATAAGGTATAATTGCTTAATGCCATTGTAGTTAGCACCTTTACCAATCGTATCAAGCGTCAACAGAATTTTAGGATGATGATCTGTTATTTTCTCAAGAGGGTCTAATTCACGTCTTAATGTCTGTTCATTAAGAACTGTAGCTGACACCTGATAGTAAGTAACGCCTTCAGGACCATTAGACACAAAATCAATTTCTTTTTGATTTTGTTTCCCAATATTTATCTTATAGCCACGTCTTAAGAGTTCTAGATAAACAATATTTTCAATAATATGTCCCAAATCTGATGTTGAATTCGAAAGAAGCATGCCACGTATACCACTATCGACCATATAGTATTTGCCTAGAGTTTTTAGATGCTGACGCCCCTTAATATCGTATCTATCCACTTTATAGAATATATAGCTATCCGTTAGTGCACGAACATATTTGTCTACTGTATTCACTGATATTCTTCTGCCACTAGAATTGATGGTATCTGCAATTTTTTTTAGCGAGATGGGACTTCCAACGCTACTTGCCATTGTTTTGATAATACTTTCAAGAACTGCTACATCTGTAATGCCTTCGCGTTGTACCACATCTTTGATAAGTATTGTACTATAAATACCTTCTATATAGGGTGCAATGCCAACATTATTTTGAACCAAGGTTGCAACATAAGGAAATGAGCCATACTTTAAGTAATCATTAAATTTCGTGTCAATTGATGTATTACTAACTTCCACTGCCTCGCAGTATTCCTTAAATGAAAAGGGCAACATGTCTATCGTAACATATCTTCCAGATAGCAAAGTTGCAAGTTCACCTGAAAGCATATAAGCATTCGATCCAGTGATGTATACATCGACCTTTTCCTTAATAAACAAGCTATCAATAGCTTTTTCAAACATTGTACAATTCTGTACTTCATCAATAAAAACATAGGTAAATCTATCACTGCAAAGTCTATCCTTTACATAGTTATAGAGTGATTTGTAATTAAGTAAGTATTCAAATTCAATGTCTTCAAGATTGATAGTAATAATTTGATCATCAGCAATCCCTACAGATTTTAAATATTGAATATAAAGTGAAAACAATGTAGATTTACCACACCGTCTAACACCAGTAACAACTTTTATAACTTCCTTTTCACGATATGACTTAAGTAGATCTATGTAAATCTTACGTGCAATCATGGGATCACCTCTTTTGTGCTCATTATAGCATATTACTATAAATTATTCAAAGTTTTTTCTCGTTTCGATAAAAAGTATATCATAATAACATCTTTTTTCTCACTTTGGATTATCTCTACTTATCTCAATAGAATTTTTAGCTACAAATTTATTTTTATTACCCAAAATATATTCATAGCGGGTTAAGGTGTCAAAACTAAGTTTCTCTAATTCTACTACTATATGTAGTACTCGGTTGAAGCCTCCAAGCATGCATATAGTAGTAGAAAGTTCAACTATATAGTTTTGACACCTTAACCATAGCTAAAATCTAACAAAAGTTATTGACATATGCCAATAATGGTGATAATATAATTAAAGGCATATGCTATTAATTATTTAATTATACTATAGGAGGTTTAAGATGAAAATATTATTACCTATTGAGGAAGAAAGTTTAAATGCTAACTTATATCCTTCATTTGGAAGAGCATCAAAATTCTGTATATATAATACAGAAACTAAAGAGGTGAAATACGCGGTTAATGAAGCAGCTAGTAGTGCTGGTGGAGCAGGAATCAAAGCAGCACAGACGGTTGTTGACTTAGGAGCAAATGTATTAATAACAGAAAGATTAGGAAAAAATGCAGCAGAAGTTATAGAAGCAGCAGGTGTGAAAATATTAAAGGCATCAAAGGAAACAATTATGGTAAATATTGAATTGGCAGTTTCTGGTAAGCTAGATGTACTAACAGATATACATCCGGGATTTCATAATCATGGTGAAAACTAATGAAAATTGCAGTGTTAAGTGGAAAAGGAGGGGCAGGTAAAACAATGATTGCTGTTAACCTATCTGAGCTAATGACAGATGGTGTATATGTTGACTGTGATGTTGAAGAACCAAATGGCCACTTGTTTTTTAAACCTAAAGTGACGGAAGTCAAGGAAGTAAATGTTAAACTTCCAAAAGTTAATCAGGAATTATGCAACGGTTGTAGAAAATGTGTTGAGTTTTGTAAGTTCAATGCACTAGCATATATTAAAAATACATTACTTGTATTTGATGAAGTGTGTCACTCATGTGGAGGGTGTAGTATAATTTGTCCAGAGAATGCTATTAAAGAAGAAGATAAAGCAATAGGTAGTATACAATCTGGATATTCTGAGGGTACTAAAGTTATATCTGGTTTTATGAATATTGGAGAAAGTTCAGGAGTTCCAATTATTGAAGAATTAAATCACATGATTAGTAGTGAGGAAAATGTTATTATTGATTGTCCACCAGGAAGTGCATGTGTTGTTATGGAGAGCATAAAGGAAGCAGATTACTGTATACTTGTAGCAGAACCAACAATATTTGGTACACATAATCTTGCTATGGTACATGAGTTAGCAGTTAAATTTAATAAAAAGATAGGGGTTATTATCAATAAAACTTTTTCGGAAAATAATCCAGCTAAAGAGTATTGTATAAAAAATAATTTACCTATATTAAGTGTACTACCTTATGATAGCGAGTTAGGGTTAATTAACTCTAATGGATTGATTGCGGTTAGAGAACAAGAAAACTATAAAAAGTTCTTTGCGTTAATCTTAGAAGATGTATTAGAGGAGGTACGAAATGAAACAACTTCTAATATTAAGCGGTAAAGGTGGAACAGGAAAAACAACAATAGCAACAAGTTTTATTGAATTGTCAAAAACAAATGTTTATGCAGATTGTGATGTTGATGCTCCAAATCTACATCTAATGTTTGATTATCATGTAGAACCAAAGCAAAGCGATTTTGTAGGGATGGATAAAGCATATATAAATGAAGAATTATGTATCAATTGTGGTAAGTGTGTTGATTATTGTAGGTTTAATGCAATTGAAGAAAAACCATATAAAGTAATACCAAGTGCATGTGAAGGGTGTGGTGTTTGTGAATTAGTATGTCCGGTAGGTGCAATAACCATGGTTTCAGACATAGCAGGGGATCTGCTATTATATGATGATAATCGGTATTTTTCTACTGCTAAACTTAAAATGGGAAGCGGTACATCAGGAAAACTAGTTACGGAAGTTAAAAAGCAATTGAGTAATAATACATATGATGAAGAAATTGCAATAATTGATGGTTCGCCGGGAATAGGTTGTCCGGTTATTGCGTCTATCAGTGGAGTTGACTTGATACTAATAGTGACAGAGCCAAGTTTATCAGGTATTAGTGATATGAAAAGAATTATAGAAACAAATAAATTTTTTAAAGTACCGACAGTGGTTTGTATAAATAAAGCAGACATTAATGATGAAAACACTAATGAGATCAAGAAATATTGTACAGAAATAGGAGTTAAGGTGGTAGGCGAAATTCCATTTAATAAAAAGGTAAGTCAACTACTAAATGAAGGAAAAAGCATTCTTAATGTTAAGGAAATTAGTAATAATATTACAAATGTATATATAAAAACGATGGAGGAATTATTATGAAAATAGCAGTTGCAAGTGAAGGAAGAAAAGTTAGTGGTCATTTTGGACATTGTCAGCAATTTCTTATGTTTAGTGCAGAAAATAATAAAATAATGAAAGAAGAGGCTGTTGCTAATCCGGGACATAAACCTGGATTTTTACCAAAATTTCTTTATGAACAAGGTGTTAATGTTATAATCTCAGGTGGTATGGGTGGAGCAGCGGTAAGTCTTTTTAACGAAAATGATATCGAAGTTGTTGTAGGAGCTCAAGGTGACTCTAAAGAAATGGCAGAAAAATATTTGAATAATGAATTAAAATCAACAGGTTCAGTTTGCCATGAACATAGTCACAGTGATGAATGTGGTAGTCATTAATAATTGGAGTAGCAACTTTTCTTGAAGTATAGAAGAAATATCTATATAAATTTTCTTTTCAGTTAATAATTCACCAAGGGAAAGAAGCTTGGTGAATTATTAATGAACAAATGTTCATGTTGGCTTGAGATATGTACAAATGTGTAGCTATATTGTAATATAGAACAAAGTGGCTATGCCACGTCCGCGTGCGGTTGTTTAAGGAAGGAAAAACTCCTTAGCATTTCATGAGATATATCTACTCATGAAATTCAAATAGGAATTTTCCTGTAATAGAACAAAGTGGCTATGCCACGTCCGCGTGCGGTTGTTTAAGGAAGGAAAAAC
>JAOZKH010000002.1:4450-18021 GCA_029935405.1 Vallitaleaceae bacterium
ATAGAACAAAGTGGCTATGCCACGTCCGCGTGCGGTTGTTTAAGGAAGGAAAAACTCCTTAACCATAAATACATATTTCAGTAAAAGGAGAAAGTTATGGAATTTAATAAAAAAATTATTGATGATATTTTTAAGTGCTATTCTGTTAATGCAATAAATATTGATGGAGAAATAAATTTAATTTATGCAGCAGAAGGTCAAGGATCATGTCAGATTTATAGTGGTAGTGATTTTGATAAAAAGAAAGTTTTATGGGATAATGATGACAAGCAAGGTGGTACAATGTCAGTTGTAACTGTACCTGACAAAGAAGGTTATTTCTTTGTATCTAAAGGATTTTTCTCTATGGTGGATTCAGAGACAAGTGGAATATATCTGGTTCGTTATATTGATGGAGAATTTATTGAAGAACGAATTTTAGATATTCCGTACTTACATCGATTTGATATTATTAATATTAACGATAGAAGATTTTTAATTGCGGCAGCACTACATTCAGGTAAAGTTGATAAGCAAGATTGGTCAAAACCTGGAAAAGTATTTGTTTCAGAGCTTCCGAAAGATTTAGACAAAAAGATTAATGTTGAACTCACACTTTTAAAAGAAGGTTTAACTAAAAATCACGGTTTTAATAAAGGAATATATAAAGGTATGGAAGTTGCATTTGTAGCTAGTGAAGAAGGTGTTATTGCGATTATTCCACCTCAAGAAAATACCGGCAAATGGGAGATTGAAGAAATATTTACCCATCCTATAAGTGATGTAGCAGCTATTGACCTTGATGATGATGGAGAACTAGAGTTTGCGTTACTTAGCCCGTTTCATGGAGATCAGCTTGATATAATCAAAAAGATAGATGGAGAATATAGGAGTGTTTATAAATATCCTAAACATCTAGATTTTTATCATGCAATATTTGCAGATACTTTTAATGGAATTCCTTCATTTGTAATTGGAGCAAGAAAAGAAGATATGGATTTGTATCTTGTGCAGTTTGATAGTGATAAAGGTGAATTTATTAGTTATCTTATAGATAGTAATGTAGGAGCTGCAAATGCAAGAATTATTCATACTAAAGATGGAGATATGATAATGGCTGCTAATAGACAGATAGGACAAGCAGCATATTATACACTTGAAATATAATATGAAACAATAAAGTAGTCCTTAGGGTATAAAAGTATTTGAATGTTAATAGTAATGGCTGTTTATCTTATTAAACTGTAAGTGAAGGCCCTTTTTTCTTGTAGAAATATGGTTTTTACGTTATATTATAGTTAAGGCGTCAAAACTACATAGTTGAACTTTCTACCACTATATGTATGCTTGGAGGCTTCAACCGAGTACTACATATAGTGGTAGAATTAGAGAAACTTAGTTTTGACACCTTAATCAGTTTATAATTAAAATGAAGAAAATGCTAAATAGTGAGGTAAAATATGTATAAAATGTTAGCACTTGATATGGATGGAACATTGTTAGATGATGAGCAAAAAATTTCATTAAATAATAAATTAGCTATTAAAAAAGCAATAGAAAAAGGTATTCATATTGTTCTTGCATCTGGAAGACATTATAAAGGATTAATACCTTATTTAAAAGAATTGAAGTTATACAATGAAAACAGCTATAGTGTTACATGCAGTGGTGCAATTATAATGAAAAATGGCGTGAATGTAATTATATATGAAAAACATATTGATACAGAAGATTTAAAATTAATGCATAGAACATGTGAAAAATTGGATATAGATATGTGCGCTTATTCAAAAGACGGATTACTGATTCACCATGAAAATCTTTTGAGCAGATATGATTCAGTTGCAAATAATACGGAACTATCAAAAGTTAACTTTGAAAATCTTGACGAAGATATTAATGTGGTTAAGCTTAATATTATCAATGAGAGCAATGAAATCGCAAGTGAAATTATAGAGTATTTTCCCACAATAAAAATTGATAATTATACTATAAGAGACAAGAAAAAATTTAATAAAAACTTATTGAATGAGTTGTGGAGATTTCCTAAAGAAATTGTGGATAAATACAATATAGTAAAACCTTTACCTTTTTTTGTGGAAATATTTAATAAAAATATTAATAAAGCGGTTGGAATCAAAATAATAGCTGATAGATTAGGAATAAATATGAATGAAGTAATTGCTATGGGAGATTCGGGAAATGACGTGCATATGCTTGAAGCCGCAGGATTAGGAATTGCAATGGCAAATGGGAGCTATGAAGCTAAGGAAGCTGCAGATGAGTTGACTCTTAGAAATGGGGAAGATGGGGTAGCACATATTATTAATAAATATTTTGTATAGAGAAAGTTTATATTGGAGAAATACATATATCATGTTAATAAGTATTTAAAGATAAAAAGATAATTAACTTGAAGAAAGAGGAATTATGAAATTTAGTAGTATTAGATTAAGTAAAGAAGTTATGAAAGCAATTGACAGTTTGGGATTTAGTGAAATGACGAAAGTTCAAGAAGAAGTCATTTTAAAAGTACTAGAATATAAAGATGTTGTGGTTAAAGCCAAAACAGGGAGTGGAAAAACAGCTGCATTTGCTATTCCGATTGTTGATAATATGACAGTAGAAGTTAAAAACCCTAAAGCATTAGTATTAACACCCACAAGAGAATTAGCAGTTCAAGTTTGTGAAGAAATTGGGAAAATTGGTAGACATAAAAGAATTAGAAGCCTTGTTGTATATGGAAAACAGTCAATTAGCATGCAAATCAATCAACTTAAACAACGAGTTCATGTTGTTGTAGGAACGCCAGGACGTGTTAATGATCTTATAAGACGAGGAGAGCTTGTTCTTAGTGACATTGACTACTTTGTATTAGATGAAGCAGATGAACTTCTTAGAAGAGGCTTTTTAGATGATATCTTAGAAACTTTAAGTGCTATGCCAAGTAAAATAACAACATTATTGTTTTCAGCAACTATGCCTAAAGAAATACAAAAGATATGCGATGAGTATATGAATAATCCTAAATGGGTTGAGATAGAAGAAGAGGCCCCAGTAATTCATGAAGTCAATTATCAAGTAGATGATAATTGGAAGTTTCATAGATTACAACAAGTATTAGATGAAATTAATCCCTATAGTTGTCTGATATTTTGCAATACACAAAAAAAGGTGGATGAGTTATATAGTCGAATGAAAATGGCTAAACTAAAACCACTAAAGCTTCATGGAGGTATGAATCAAAGAGATAGGTTAAGGGCAATTAGTAGCTTTAAAAAGGGAGATGCTATGTGTTTAGTAGCAACTGATCTAGCTGCAAGAGGTATTCATATTGATAGCCTTGAGTTGGTTATTAACTATGAATTGCCTCAAATTCCAGAAAACTACATTCATAGAATCGGAAGAACAGGAAGGGTTAATGAAGAAGGAATTGCTGTAAGTTTTGTTTCATCTACTGAAAACAAAGCTAAGACTGATATTGAAAAATTATTAGGCAAAAGTTTTATATTTAATGAAATTGATAATACTCTAAGTGTAGAAATAGATAATACTCAGAATATGGAAACTGATAATAGTCAGAATATGGAAACTGATAATACTCAGAATGTAGAAATTGACAATAACACGAATAGAGAAACGGATAAAAAAAATTCGATAAAAAGAAAAAACAAAAGTGAAAATACAAATAAAAAGTCGAAAATTTTAACCAAAAATGATATAATGAGAATACGCATCAATATAGGTAAAAAGAAAAAAATCAGAGCAATCGATGTAGTTGGAGCAATAAGTAATGTTGATGGAATTAGTTCTGAAGATATTGGAATAATCGAAATTTGTGATACTTGTACATATATTGATATTATGAATTATAAAGGAAATATTGTACTAAATAAACTTACAAAAGTAAAAGGGAAAAATGCAAGGGTAGTATTAATTAGAAAACAAAAAAGTTGACAGGAGGCACTAACATGAATGTAATTGAAATAAATAATCTGACTAAGTATTACGGAAAGGTTAAAGGGATTGAAAATGTAACCTTTAATATTCAAGAAGGTGAAGTTTTTGGATTTATTGGACCTAACGGTGCAGGTAAATCTACAACAATAAGAACTTTACTAGGATTAATATTTCCTACAAGTGGATCCGCAACAATATTTGGAAAAGACTGTATTAAATATGGCCCTGAGATAAGGAAGGATATTGGATATTTACCATCAGAAGTTTTCTATTATGATAAGATGAAGGTTAAGGATTTACTTAAGTATTCAGCAAGTTTTTATAAGAAGGACTGCACAAAGCGAATTGTTGAATTAGCAGAAATAATGGAACTTGATTTAAGTAGGCGAATTGAAGATTTGTCTTATGGTAATAAGAAAAAAGTAGGTATAGTACAAGGGCTATTACATTCTCCTAAACTTATTATACTAGATGAACCAACAAGTGGTCTTGACCCACTTATGCAACAAAAATTCTTTAATATTATTGAAGAAGAGAATAAAAACGGAGCTACCGTATTCTTCTCATCACATATTCTAGCAGAAGTACAACAGTTGTGTAACAGGGTTGCTATTATTAAAGATGGTGGAATAGTTAGAGTTGATGAAATACAATCACTTAGGGAAGATAATTATAAGAAAATAACAGTTAGAGGGAATGAACTTAAGGAATCAGAGTTTAATATTGATGGCGTTAGTGAAATAGTATTAGGAAATAATGAGATTAAATTTTACTATAATGGAAATATAAATAAGATGACAAGTGTAATCAGTTCTAAAGTAGTTAGTGATGTTCTTATAGAAGAACCAACTTTAGAAGAGATTTTTATGCACTATTATAAGTAGGTGAAAAGATGAATATATTTAAATATGAATTAAAAACATATATGTCTTCGATTATTACATGGATATTATCATTATCAGCAATAATTATTTTATTTATGGTGTTTTTTCCTACCTTTGCAAAAGATGCAGCATTTATGGATACGTTGATGGAAAATTATCCGGAAGAACTTTTGAAGGCATTTGGTATGGCAGGAGGATTATCATTATCAAGTGTAGCAGGTTTTTTTGCCGTTATATTTGCATTTGCACAACTTTGTATAGCTATTCAAGCTTCTAATTATGGGTTTTCAATCTTGTCTATTGAAGAGAGAGAACTTACTGCTGATTTTTTAATGAGTAAACCAATTTCTAGAAACACAATACTAATTACTAAATTTATAGCAGCATTAGTTGCTTTGATAATTACTAACTTAGGTATTTGGTTAAGTACATATATTTCCTTAGAATTGTTTAGTGATGGTAAGTCTTATGAAGTTAAAGGATTTATTGTACTATTAGTATCTATTATGCTATTTCAGCTAGTTTTTATGTCAGTTGGTATGGTTATTTCAGTTTTAGTCAAAAAAATCAGGAGTGTTTTAAGTTATTCAATGGCTTTGGCATTTGGATTATATATGCTAAATGCTGTTGGTTTAATAATTGACAGTGAACTGTTATTAACCGTATCACCTTTTTATCATTTTGAACCTGCTTATATTCTTGAGCGTGGTTATTTGAATTGGTCAGTGGTTATGATTAGTGTTGTAGTGACGATTGTTTCACTTGTGGCAACTTATGTATTGTATAATCGACGTAACATTCACTCATTATAGGAGGTAGTAGTATGAATATTATTAAACGTGAATTAAGAGCTCATCTAAAATCTTTTCTTATATGGAGTGTATGTATATTTTTGTTTATTGTTGCTATGGTGTCAGAGTTTTCTGCATATTATAATAATCCAGAAATGGCAGATGTTATTAATATGATGCCACAAGAGGTTTTAGATGCATTTGCCATATCTAGTGGGAATTTAACTACTGTAAGTGGATTTATAAGCATTGCAGCAGTCTATTTCTTCTTGTTGGTTGGTATATATGGAGCGTTAATAGGTAGTTCTATTATATCTAAAGAAGAACGGGATAAAACAGTTGAGTTTTTTATGACATTACCGGTTTCGAGAGAAAAAATTATTTTTTCAAAGCTAGTTGCAGCAACAATATTATGTTTAGGTATTGACTTAGTTACAATTGGATCCCTTTATATGACAACGTTACAATATGATAAGCTTGATTATTTTAATGAATATATGTGGTGGATGGGGTTAGGTATGTTTATTGTTGAGATGGTTTTTATGACTTTTGGAATGTTATTAGCTGCCGTTATGAAAAGGTATAAACGTTCAGGCTCATATTCTATTTCGGCTTTAATGATAATGTTTTTCTTATCAATTTTAATTGGATTTAGTGCTAAACTTCAGAACTTAAAGTATATTACACCATTTAAGTATTTTGAAGCATCGACTATATTAAATGAATTAAACTTAGATTTAACATATGTCTTGATTTCAATTGGAATTATAGTTGTTTCATTATCGATTACATTTATTGTATATCCACGTCGAGACTTGCATATATGATTAATATAAAGAATAAATTAATGATATATGCATTGCTAATAGTAACAATAATATTAATATCGACTGGATGTAGTGAACAATCTAATAATGAAAAAATAATTGTTGCAGTATCTATTGCTCCACAAGAAGCTTTTGTAAAAGCTGTTGCAGGAGATTTAGTAGAAGTAGTAACCTTGATACCGCCTGGTGCAAGTCCAACGAATTATCAACCTTCTCCAAAACAAATGTCAGACTTTTATAAGGCAGAAATTTATTATTCTATAGGAGTACCAACGGAAGAGGGAAATATTTTGCCTATGATTAAGGATATGAGTGACAATATAAGGGTAGTATATCTTAATGATATTGTTGCTAAGGAATATGCTGCAAGATACTTTGATATAGAAGACAAACATGAGGAAACAAGTCAAGAAGGCGATGATCATGATGAAGACCATCAAGGTAGAGATCCTCATATATGGTTGTCACCTAAAAGAGTTATAGTTATAGTCGAAGAAATTGTAAATTCACTAAGTGAAATAGATGCTAAAAATAGCGATATATATATTAAAAACGGTAAAAAATATATTGAGAAGTTGATAGAAATTGATCAGCAAATAATAGATATTGTGAAAGATATGGAAAATAAAGAATTTATCATTATGCATCCTTCGCTCGGATATTTTGCAGATGATTATGGATTAACTATGATTGCAATAGAAAAAGATGGGAAAGCATCTAATTCAGCTCATTTACAAAATGTTATAGATTATGCTAAGGGAAAAGATATTTCGGTTATTTTTTATCAGGCTGAATTTGATTCGAGCCAAGCAAAGATAATCGCAGAAGAGATTAATGGAGAAGTTGTGGAACTTGATACTCTCTCTAGTGATTATTTAATTAATATGGAGAAAATAGTAAAAGCATTAAAAGAAGGACAGGAAAAGAGGTAGTGCTTTGAGAGAAGCAATAATAAAAGTCAAAGATTTACATGTGAGTTACAGTCAGACAAAAGCACTTAGTGGTGTAAATATGACAGTATATGATAAAGAATTTTTAGGAATAATTGGTCCTAATGGAGGTGGGAAAACAACGCTTGTAAAAGCAATTATTGGATTGATTTCTCAAGAATCAGGTGAAGTTTTTATAAGAGATAAAGAAGTAATTGGTTATGTTCCTCAACTAACTACTTTTGACAGAGAATTCCCAATTACAGTTGAAGAAGTTATTCTTATAGGGCATCTTCCACGTAAGATTGGATTTTTCAGAAAATTTAGTAATCATGAGAAAAATCATGTAAAGCATGTAATGAAAAGATTAGATATTGAAAAACTTGCAAATCGTCAAATAGGTGAACTATCAGGTGGACAGATGCAACGAGTGTTAATCACAAGGGCATTAATGAATCATCCTACAGTTCTAATTCTTGATGAACCAACAGCAGGCGTTGATGAATTAGCTAAACAAGATATATATTCAATGTTAAAAGAACTAAATATTGACATTACAATAATTATGATTACTCATGATACAAGTATATTAATGGATTACTTAGATAGAGTTATTTATATAAATAAACGAGCCCATATACACGAACAGGGTAATCAAAGTCCTATTGAAGGTGAATGCTGTCCAATTGAATGGTTTATTCAAGGTGAAGAAATTCAGAGAGATTTTCTAAAGGAGGATTTATAATTATGATAGATGCAATTTTGTCTTATAATTATATGCAAAATGCAGTGTTTGCTGCAATTCTTGCTAGTATAATAGGTGGAATAATAGGCACTGTGATTGTTGAGAAAAAATTAGTCAGCATGAGTGGAGGCATTGCGCACACTTCCTTTGGAGGAATTGGGGCAGGATACTTTTTAGGTATTGAGCCTATTGTTGGTGGATTGATTTTTGCTGTAGTAGCTTCCCTTAGTGTTGGACGTATCAAGAGAATAACTGGTACAAATGCAGATACAATCGTTAGTATGTTTTGGTCTGGAGGTATGGCCATAGGAATTTTATTCATTGCATTAACGCCAGGATATCCACCTGATATGATATCATATCTTTTTGGAGACATATTAACTGTAAATAGATTCTATTTAAAATTGATGTTTGTATTAACAATTTTAGTTCTTTTGATAATACTAGGGTTGTTTAATTACTGGAAAATATATCTTTTTGATGAAGAATATGCAAAAATCATGGGAATTAAAGTGATTGTTTTAGAATTGATGCTATACACTTTAATGGCCCTAAGTATTGTTATTTTAATTAAAGTTGTTGGTGTGATTCTTTCGATTGCAATGTTAACTATTCCACCTGCAATTGCAAGGCTGTATACATTTGAATTAGGGAAGATGATGAGATTATCTATTGGTCTTGGAATGGTTTTTGGATTATCAGGTTTGACGCTTTCATATTATCTAAATATTCCATCAGGTGCTACAATTATTTTGGTTGGAATTATCAGTTATTTTTTCGGTGCTACTATAAAGTCGTATAAGAAAAAAATACCTAATAATGGCTAATTATAGAACTTAATGCTTATCATTATTCATATTATTTATGCCGATATAGTATAAGAACCTAAGTTAATGTAAGTAAATTAGATGGCAAAGGAGTCAAAACTAAGTTGCTCTAATTCTACCACTATGTAGTTTTGACACCTTAACCATTAGATGGCTAATTGTTTTGGAGGCGATAATATGAAAATACAAAGTTCAAATATGAATTTAAATGCGCACTCAATTGATCGAGAAAAAACCAGTTATTCAAAAACTAAATTAAGATTACAGCAAATGCCAAAAGCTAATGAAGATTTTAATAAAGCATTAAAAAAGCAATTTAGAGAACAGCTAAATAACCTTAAAAGTGAAGCAAAAGCGATGGAAAGAACTAGCGAACCTGAAGGAATGATGTTTGAACTATCAGAAGAAGATTATCAAAAAATACGGTTTTTAGAATTAATGTTAAGTGAATTAACAGGTAAAGAAGTAAAATTTACTATTGCCGAAGAATACAGAGTGAACAAGGCAAAATACGATAAGCATGTGCATAAAATAGTTAATCCTCCCTCTAATCCAGTTATTGAGATAGAGCAAGAAAAATATACATTTGAAAAATATTCAAGTCTCTCGTTTGAAGCCAAAGGATCTGTAAAGACAGAAGATGGTAGAGAAATTGACTTTAGTTTTAATCTTGAGCACAGTAGATACATTAAGGAGCACAGAGAAACAACTACTATAAAAGGTCCTTTAGTTGATCCTCTTGTTATTAATTTTGACGGAAGGTTACCTGCATTAACGGATAAGAAATATAGCTTTGATTTAGATAATGATGGAACTAAAGATCAGATTAGCTTTTTGACAAAAGGTAGTGGTTTCTTAGCATTAGATAAAAACAAAGATGGTATAATTAATAATGGAAATGAGTTGTTTGGAACCAAATCGGGTTCAGGATTTAAAGATTTAGCAGTATATGATTTAGATGATAATGGCTGGATTGATGAAAATGATGAAATATTTGACGGGTTGAGAATTTGGTCTAAAGATGAACAAGGAAATGATCACCTTGTTGCGCTTGGAGAAAAAGGAATAGGTGCTATATTTCTTGGATCAGTAGCAAGCCACTTTGAATTACTTGGTAAAGAATATGAACAAAATGGAGTTATAAGAGAATCAGGTATATATCTTAATGAGGATGGTACCCCTGGTTCGTTGCATCATGTAGATATTAAACTATAGAGAGAAATAGAAAAAGCTAGCTAATCAACAAGAATAGCTAGCTTTAAAATCACTACTTGATATAAATTACTTTATATATCCAATTCCAATAACCCCTTTGCCGATATGGCAGCCTATTGCAGGTGAAATAGGTGCATCTATTAGTGTAGAGGTATCCATGCCGACTTCTTGAAGTTTAGATTTAACATATTCGATTTTTTCAGGTGCTTCAGTGTTAAATAAAAAAGTGAATTTTTGTGATTGACCATTATTAGTATCAGCTAGAAAAGATTCGATAACTCTGTTCATAGCTTTTTTTGTTGTACGAATTTTTTCTGATGCAACAATTTTACCTTCTTCATTAACTTCAAGAAGTGGTTTTACTTGAAGCATTGAGGCTAAAAATGCTGATGCATTTGATAATCTACCGTTTTTAACTAAGAATTTAAGATCATCTACCATAAATACAATTCGATCGTTATCGCGTAATATTTCTAGATATCTAAGTATATCATCGACGGTTTTTCCCTCTTTTGCCATGCGATTAGCTTCAATTGCCATAAATCCTGAAATAAATGAAGCTGATTTAGTATTAAAAGCATGAACCTTAAAGTCTTTAACATAAGTTTGGGTTAAACATACGCCTTGATAGGTACCACTTAAGTGTTCAGAGATAGATACATAGATAGCATCTGTATACCCTTGCTGTTTCATTTCTTCATAGATATCTAACAGTTGTCCTGTTGAAGGTTGAGAAGTACTTGGTATCTCTTCTAAATCATTAAGCTGATCATAAAATTCCTTTGGATGTATATCTTTGCCATCTAAATATTCTTTGTCATTAATATTAATAGTTGTTCTAGCTATGAATATATCTTTGTGCCCATCAAGATAATCTAAGCCGCTTGTGCTACAGGTTATAATTCCGATTTTGCTCATAATAACACCTCTTATAGTTTAGTATAAGAGTATTATATCAGATAATGATTTGAGTATCAAAGTAAATATCAATAATACTATTACTTGGTTATTTGATTTCTTGCACCACCCAAGATGAATGCTTTTATATTTGCTTTTACCTCATCAATAACTCTATTTCTAGCTTCGATACTTGCCCATGCGATATGTGGTGTGATTAGTAGTTTAGTACTATCTTGAATAGAAAGTAAAGGATTGTCTGAATTTATTGGCTCAAATTCTAAAACATCAAGCCCTGCTCCTGCTATTATATTCTCGGTTAAAGCTTTTGTTAAATCTTTTTCATTAACAATACGTCCACGGCCGAGATTTAGTAGAATAGAGCTTGATTTCATAATAGAGAGTTCATCGTAACTGATTAGATTATCAGTGTTACTATTTAATGGTGCATGTATTGAGATGATATCTGATGTTTGTAATAGTTTGTTTAATTCTACTTGGGTATAGATTTGCTCAGAGTTTTTACCTGACGTAGAATAATAAATAATTTGACAACCAAAAGCAGAAGCGATAGCGGCAACTTTACGACCAATGTTACCCATTCCGATGATACCCCATGTTTTTCCTTCTAACTCATTGAATTTTTTATCAAAATGCGTGAAGATTTCATCTCCACAATAAGCTCCCGATTTTACATAATGATCATAATAAGATAATTTTTCATATAAATAAAATAATAGTGAAAAAGTATGTTGTGCAACACTATTTGTCGAATATCCAACAACATTAGAAACAATAATATTTCTAGTGTTAGTATATGTTTTATCAACATTATTAGTTCCTGTAGCAGTTAAACAGATTAAACCTAAATTTTTTGCATGTTTTAGATTGATTTCATTTAGTATGACTTTATTGGCGATGATTACATTTGCGTTTTTAATTCTTTCAATGACTTCATTTGGTGAAGTGAATCCATAAACAGTTACAACTCCTAAATCATTAAAAATAGTTAGGTCTAAATCATTACCTAAAGTGTTTGAGTCTAATATTACAATTTTCATAGATTAAACCTTAGCAAAATAGCTAGTCCCTTCTTTGATATGTATTTAATCTTATCGTGTTTATAGTATGATTGCAAGACAGATTTTTAATTATACATATGGGAACCATTTGTGGTATAATGAAAAGACTTATGAAGTATTTTAGAAAGAAGGAAATATGGAAAAAAAATTTAGTGAATTAGGTGTAAATGAATTAATTATAAAATCTATTGAAGAAATGGGTTTTATTATTCCTACAAAAGTGCAACATGATACAATTCCTTATGTTTTGAATAAGAAAGATTTAATAGTTATGTCAAAGACAGGAAGTGGTAAAACAGGTGCATTTGGAATACCTTTGATACAAAATGTTAATAAAGAACTTAAAGAACCACAAGGACTTATATTAACACCAACTAGAGAATTAGCAGTACAGGTAGATAAAGAAATTGATAAAATGGCAAAGTATATGGATATAACAACAACAGCAGTATATGGACAACATAATATTAAAACTGAAATTGATGCACTTAGAAATGGCGCATCAATTATTACAGGTACACCAGGTAGAGTTTTTGATCATATTAATCAAAAAACATTAAAAACTAAGAATATAAGTTATTTAGTGCTTGACGAAGCTGATAGAATGTTGGACATGGGATTTTTTGATCAAGTTGTTAAAATAATAAAAACTTTACCTCGTAATAGAGTGACTATGCTTTTTTCAGCAACTATGCCACCAGAAATTCAAAGAATATGTCGTGCATATATGAAAGACCCAATAACTTTGGAGTTAGGGTCTGATACAAAAACTGTCGATACAATTAAACAGATTTATTATCGTGTTGATAAAAGAGAAAAACGAAATTATCTTAATAAAATGCTTAAAATTGATGAACCAAATAGTTGTATTATATTTTGTAATACACGAATAGAAGTAGATTGGGTTCAAAAATATTTTGCCAATAAGGGGTATGAAATAGGAGCTCTTCATGGTGGGAATACCCAAAATAGCCGAATGCATACCGTAGAAAAATTTAAAAAAGGGAAACTTCAAATAATAGTAGCAACGGATGTTGCAGCAAGAGGATTACATATTGATGACTTAAGTTTAGTGGTTAACTACGATGTACCTGTTGAAAAAGATAGTTATGTTCATCGTATTGGTAGAACAGGTCGTGTTGGAAACAGTGGTAAAGCTATTACTTTAGTTACAGTTGACGATGTGTGGAGTTTTTACGAAATTGAAGAACATGTTGGTGCATTAATTGAAGAATATGAACTTCCAACAGATGAAATGGTTAAAGAAGCTGAAAAAGAGTCGACAAGTAAGTGGACTAAAAAACGTAAAGAGCATAAACCTAAGATCGGTCATAAGATTACAAATAGCCATAAGCATAGTGACCATAAAACTAGCAATCATAAAACAACTAGGCATAAGCATAGTGACCATAAAACTAGTAATCATAAAACTAGT
>JAOZKH010000002.1:18121-76132 GCA_029935405.1 Vallitaleaceae bacterium
TAAAACAACTAGGCATAAGCATAGTGACCATAAAACTAGTAATCATAAAACTAGTAATCATAAAACTAGTAATCATAAAACTAGTGAGCATAAAACTAGTAGTCATAAAAGTAATGATTATGAAAAGAAACAATATAGTGCATCTAAATCTCATGAAAATCACAAATATAGTAGTGAACATAAGGCGAAAACACACTATGTTGAGCCAAAAGGCACAATAAATCAACCTACCAAATCAAAACCGACTCCAAAAAGAGATATTGACTATAGAGAAGAAGCTAAGAAATTATTGGCAACCAATAAAAAACCAACATTTTTACAAAAAGTTACAACCATGTTTAGAGGTAAATAATAATGAAGTATGCATTAATGTTAAGACCAAATAATAATATCCCATATTTTGAAGAAATGAAAAAGCTATGTATACATGAGATAAATCTAATGTTTAGTCGGCTAAAACTTGATCTGTTATCTTTAGAGGTGACAAAACTTGGGAGAGCAACATACTTGATTGTGGAACTTGAAAATCTACTTGAAGATAAATTCTTTAAGCATATTAGTAGATTGTCTTTTTACTACTCTTTATTTGAGATTCAAGGTGAAGTATTTAAACCTATTGACATACAAGAGAAACTAGCATTTGATGAAGACTTAAGTGTAAGACTTAAATATAACGGTAAAACTAATGAATCTTTTACTAGGTTGCTTATTAATAGTGCATTGTATACATCCAATTATTTTAATGTAGATAAGACATTTGTTTATGATCCAATGTGCGGAAAAGGAACAACTTTATTTGAAGGATTAATACAAGGCTATCAAGTATATGGTGCTGAGTTGAATAAAAAAGCGATAGATGAAATGTGGGTATATTTCAGTAGATATTTAAAAGAGGGCAAGTATAAACATGAAATGATGAATGGAAAAGCTCAATTTAACGGCAAAACCCTCGGGGAAATATTTGAAGCTAAAGCTGCTAGAACTAAAGATACTTTTAAAAATAACAGTAGTTCTATAAAAATCTTTAGAGGAGATACAACAAAAAGCAACTTGATTTTTAAGAAAAATTCAATGCATATTATTGTTACAGATTTACCGTATGGTGTGGCACATATGGGGAAATCAGAAGAGGAATCTTCTAGAAATCTTTATAAACTATTAAATCATTCTTTTATTGCCTGGTACGAACTTTTAAAGAAAGGTGGAGCTTTAGCTTTATCTTGGAATACGTATACAAACAAAAGAGAAGATATTGTGAAACTTCTTGAAGATAATAATTATAAAGTTATGAATTCAAAGGAGTACACAAATTTCAAACATAGAGTTTCACAAGCGATTAATAGAGATATTATTGTTGCTTTAAAAATATAAAATTTAATGGAAAACTTCATCATGAGTAAAGCTCATATGTAGTTGGTTGGAGTAATTATGAATGTCTTAACTATTGAAAAAATATCTAAAAGTTATGGAATAAAAACATTGTTCAATGATTTAAGCTTATCTATAAATGACGAAGATAAAATAGGACTTATTGGTGTGAATGGCACAGGTAAGTCCACTTTGCTTAAAATAATCCAAGGAATTGAAACTTCGGATAAGGGAGAACTAGCTTACAAAAAAGGTGTGAGAATTGAAGCACTTCATCAAACACAAGAATTTGATAATCAAGTCAATATATTAGAACAAGTTTTAAATGATGCTTCAAAAGTATCTAAAGATCAAGAGATATGGAATCTTGAGAGTCAAGCTAAAACAGTGTTAACAAAACTTGGTATACATGATTTTGAACGTAAGATTGAAAGTCTTTCAGGTGGTCAAAAAAAGAGAGTAGCTCTTGCGACAGCATTAATATCGCCATGCGATTTGCTTATCCTTGATGAGCCAACTAATCATATGGATAATGATACGATAGATTGGCTTGAAGAGTATCTTAAGAGAAGAAAAGGTGCTCTTATTATGATTACCCATGATCGCTATTTTCTTGATAGAGTAGTTAATAAAATTTTAGAGTTAGATAAAGGTAGATTATTTGAATATCAAGGAAACTATACTAGTTTTATTGAAAAAAAAATAGAACGTATGGAAATGGAACAACGTGCAGAACAAAAAAACGAAAATTTGTTTAGACGTGAACTTGAATGGATAAAAAGAGGTGCAAAAGCTAGAAGCACCAAGCAAAAAGCACGAATTCAAAGATTTGATGAAATAAAAGAAAGTCGTGGATTAATATTAGATGGTGAAGTGGAAATAGATGTTGCAAGTACAAGACTAGGTAATAAAACGATAGAACTTTCAAATATAAGCAAAAGTTTTGGTGAACTAACGGTTATTAAAGATTATACGTATACCTTGCTTAAAGATGATAGAATAGGAATAATTGGAGATAATGGTATAGGAAAATCAACGCTTCTTAATATTATTGCAGGAATACTAAAGCCTGATTTTGGAACTATTGAAGTTGGCTCGACAGTACGAGTTGGATATTTTTCCCAGGAATCAGAAGGCATGGATGAAAATCTTAAAGCTATTGACTATATTAAAGAAACAGCAGAAAATTTTGTAACACCTAAGGGTAAATATGTTGGTGCTTCAAAGTTAATGGAAACATTTTTGTTTGATTCACAGCTACAATATACTGTTATTAATCAGTTATCAGGTGGTGAAAAAAGAAGATTATTTCTATTAAAGGTACTTATTGATGAGCCAAATGTACTTCTTTTTGATGAACCTACTAATGACCTTGATATAGAAACCTTGAAAATATTAGAACATTATATAGATATATATGAAGGAATTGTAATTACCGTATCTCATGATAGATATTTTTTAGATAGAACTTGTAATAGAATGTTTTCCTTTGAAGGAGAAGGTACTATTAAGGAATATATGGGAAACTACTCAGATTATCTTATAGAAAATAAAAGTAATAATCAAGCTAGAATCCTCAAAGCTACTATTGCAAATAGTGAGAATACAAATAATGAAAAAAAAACAGAGCAAAAAACAAGTAAGGTTAATTTGACAGCTAAAAATCCAAAATTAACTTTTAATGAAAAAAGGGAATTTGATATAATCGAAGACGAAATAGAAAAACTTGAAGAAAGACTTGATGAAATTGCTTTAGAAATTGAAGCAAGTACATCAGATTATACAAAGCTTCAAGAGCTCAACGATGAAAATGAAATTGTTGAGCTCAAGCTTCTAGAAAAAATGGAAAGATTTGAATACTTAAGTGACAAATATGAATTAAGTAACTAATTAAGGTTAAAGACATAGAATTTAAAAAACTTATAAATCTTAGAAATCAACTCAAAACTAGCTATTATTGCAATAATTGCAAAAATACTTCTAAAGCCTAATGCATTTGAAAAGTTTGTGAATAAATTAGAATCAAATATCATAATGCTTATTATTATAAGACCGATACTTTCTTTAATAATATCAAATATAGCAATTGCTTTAGTCTTTTCTTGAAATACTAATATGAAAATATGATATATAATATCTAAAAACCAACTAATACTTATAAAAATTAAATATTTTTTAAATACATCTATATTGATTCTATGTCCAAGTTCTAGAGTGCTTGTTTCGAATAGGTTTTCGGCGATGGTAATGAGAGCAGGAGAAATATTAATAAATACTAATGCAACGATAATAAAGATGATTGCAAAAATACTTTCAAAAATTGACTCCACTTTTGGAGAGACTTCAATATCTTTTAATTCATTAGGTGTCCAATCTTCATCAAGATCTATGATTTGATCTTTGTATAACCTAGTTATGATGATAAAAACTAATGTTAAACATCCTATACTAGGAAGTATTGAATTAAATATATTAAGTAACAAGTCTAATAAACCAGTAGAAATAAAAATAGCGGTAAGTTTATTTTGGAAAAGAGTCACAATAAATTCAACACTAAACCCGAGAGATAATGCAAATAGAATTATTTTCATAATGAGAAAGTATAAATCTGTTAATCCTGTACCGATTATAAAACGATCATTTCTATATTGGTTGGCTACTTTACTAGGTGCACCGTATGCTGAAAGAAATTCTTCAACTTGTTCCTTAGTTGGATTATCTCCATACTTAGCTTCGATATTATCAAGAATAAGTGAGCGAATTTCAGATGTTATGTCTTTACGAGAATTATAGGGTAGTTTTTTTCTTATTGCATAAATGTATTGATCAACTAATTTCAATGTTGGCCTCCTTTTTGAATCATAGTATCTATTACAAATTGATTCTTTTGCCATTGTATTATCAGTTCATTAAGAACTTCTGTTCCTAAGGAACTGATAATATAATATTTACGTGGTCTAGAACCTTCAGTGTCCCAATTACTACTTAAAAGTTCTTGTTTTTCTAAACGTCTTAATAGTGGATAAAGAGTGTTTTGCTCGACTTCGATTCCTTTTTCTTGAAGTGATTGTACAAGTGAGTAACCATAAGTTGGATTATCGACATTTAACAGAACACTTAGTACTAAAGTGCCCCTTTTTAATTCTAATAGTAAGTTATCAATGATTTTGGATTTGTCATTCATTTTATTTTGCCTCCTGTGATAATAGTATACTGTATGGCGCACACTATTGTCAACCGTACATTAATTAATTGTGAATATTGCATAAAAACGCATGCAAATATTTGTAGGGTTTTCCTATTTATCAAAAGAAATACTTGAACAAATGTTCAAAAATAATAATGTTGTTTACATATGTTCTGCGCGTTGATATAATGCAATTATTAACAAAAGTCTTAACGACAAAACATTTATCGCATTGAAAGGGGTATTATATGTTAGAACTATTTTTAAGTTTTATCAACAAATTTTTAGGCCAAGCGCCATTATTGCTTGGTACAGTAGTATTTATAGGTTATATGCTTTTGGGCAAAAAGTGGTATGAGTCACTTGCTGGATTTATTAAAACTTTTGTAGGTTTTAAAATTCTTCAAGTTGGTACAGGTGGTTTGGTAGGAACGTTTAGACCAATTATAACAAGTTTGTCAGAGCGTTACGGTATTGAAGCATTTGTAATAGATCCATATTTTGGACAAACGTCAGCTACAGAGTTTTTGGATACAGTAGATTCATTAGCATTTGTTGGTTACGTAATGTTAATCGCATTTGCATTTAATATTGTTTTAGTATTATTTAGAAAATACACTAAAATTCGTACTTTGTTTATTACAGGACATATTATGTATCAACAATCAGCAGTACTTCTTTGGGCAATGTATTGGGTTATTGAAGGAGTAGGCGGCAAATCTGTAAGTCCATTCTTAATAGCTGTTGTCGGTTTATTAATGGGTACTTATTGGTCAGTAATGTCAAACCTTATCATCGAAGCAACTCAAGAAGTTACTGATGGTGCAGGATTTACTATAGGTCATCAACAAATGTTTGGTGCATGGGTAGCCTGGAAAGTGGCTGGCAAAATAGGAAATAAAGAGCATGACGTTAACAAAGTTAATACGCCTGGTTTCTTATCAATATTAAATGATAACGTTGTTGCTAATGCATTGATTATGACAGTGTTTGTTGGAACGATTATGTTTATATTAGGCCCTGAAACTTTTGAATACAACAAAACAAAATATTTCTTTGCAACATATGTTTGGGAAACTTGTGCTTACTTTGCAGTTTATATTACAATCCTTCTTACTGGTGTAAGAATGTTTGTTGCTGAACTTACTGCATCATTCCAAGGTATTTCTGAAAAATTACTTAGTGGTGCTGTTCCAGCGGTTGACTGTGCTGTAACATTTGGTTTTTCACCTCAAGCTCCTTCATATGGTTTTATCTTTGGTTTCTTTGGTCAAATGATAGCAATATTTACACTTATATTATTAGAATCACCTGTACTTATTATTGCAGGATTTATATGTTTATTCTTTGATAATGGTACATTAGCAGTATTTGCTAATAAAGCAGGTGGTCGTAGAGCAGCAGCAATCATTCCTTTTGTAGCAGGACTTATTCAAGTATTTGGTTCAGCATTAGTTCTTACAGCTCTTAGAGGGCCAGAAGAAGTAATCGGTTGGATGGGTATGTTTGACTGGGCAACATTGTGGGCAGGTACTACATTGTTAACTAACGTTGCTGGTATCATTGTGCCAATTCTCTTAATACCATTATTATTGATCATTCCTCAACTTCAATATAGAAGACATAAGGAAACATATTTTACAACAATGAGAGATGAATAGATTTTAATAACTTAAAAGCTGCCCTTTAATAAGGGTGGCTTTTTTAGTATAATTAAGATAAGAATACATAATGGGTATAGTTACAAAATTACACTTAGTGCACATATGTTCAAACATAGCGATTATATTGACAAATGTTCAATAGAGATATATTATATTATTATAGAAGAGTATAATAATATTTGGAGGTATAAGATGATAAAAGGATTTGAATTAACAGCAGATTATATACAATTTTTCGAAGAAGCTAAGGATTGGGAAGAAGCAGTTCAATTATCAGCCGAGCCACTACTTAATGGTGGAGAGATTCAACAATCATATATTGATGGTATGATTGAATCAGTTAAGGAACATGGACCATATATAGTTATTGCGCCTAATATTGCACTACCACATGCAAGGCCTGAAACAGGATCGTTAAAAATAGGTTATTCAATTATGAAATTAAACAAATCAGTATCCTTTCTTGAAGATGGAAGTGCAGATGCACAGCTGTTTATAGCATTATCTTGTGTTGATGCAGATACACATTTGGAAATATTACAAGAAATAGTTACTATTTTATCAGATCAAGAAAAGCATGATGCGATTTTTGCAGCAACAACTAAAGAAGAAATGTTGAAACTATTTAACAATTAGTAAGACTGTATAAATAAATTATTAGGAAAGGAAAGATAGAATGAGTAAAGTGAATGAAATATCACGAGAAAGCTGGATATTAAGTACGTTCCCAGAATGGGGAAATTGGTTAAATGAAGAAATCGAAGGAACAATAGTTAAACCTGGAACTTTTGCAATGTGGTGGTTAGGCTGTACTGGTATTTGGTTGAAAACAGAAGGTAATGCGAATATTTGTTTGGATTTATGGGTTAAATCAGGAAAAAGAACTCATGGAAATGGTTTGATGAGAGATCAACATCAACATCAAAGAATGATAGGTTGCAAAGCACTTCAACCAAACCTTAGAAATGTACCTGTAGTAATAGATCCGTTTTTAATCAAAGACATCGATGCGGTAATGTCAACACATGACCATGGAGATCATATTGATGAAAATGTAGCAGCAGCTATTTGTCAAAATACTGATAACTCTGTAAAATTTATTGGACCAAAGGCTTGTGTTGAATTATGGAGAAATTGGGGAGTACCTGAAGAGAGATTAGTAACATTGGTTCCTGGTGATACGTATAAGATTAAGGATGTTGAGATTGTAGCGTTAGAGTCATTTGATAGAACAGAATTAGTAACAGCACCTGCAGGAAAAGTTCTTAAAGATCAAATGCCACAAGAAATGGACGAATTAGCGCTTAACTATCTATTTAAAACACTGGGTGGAAATTTATATCATAGTGGGGACTCTCATTACTCAAATTATTTTGCTAAACATGGTAATGATCACAAAGTTGATGTAGCTTTAGGTTCGTTTGGTGAAAACCCTAGGGGAATGACAGATAAATTGACAGCTGAAGGAATATTGCGTATGGCAGAATGTTTGAAAACAGAAGTTGTTATTCCAATTCATCATGATATATGGACTAACTTTATGGCTGATCCACAAGATATTATGGTTATGTGGAATCGTAAGAAAAATAGATTGAAATATAATTTCAAACCATATATTTGGCAAGTTGGAGGAAAATTCACATGGCCAGATAATAAAGATGATATGGAATATATGTTTGATCGTGGCTTCCATGATGCATTTGCAATGGAACCAGATTTACCGTTTAAGTCACTATTGTAATAAAAAACATACAGGAGGAATTAAAATGTTAAAAGTGTTAGCAGCATGTGGTAATGGAATGGGATCAAGTTTAATCATTAAAATGAAAATCCAAAAAGTTCTTAAAGACATGGGACTTGAGTGTGATGTTCACCATGCAAGTGTTGGACAAGCAAAATCAGATGCAAGAAACTTTGATCTAGTATTGGTGTCAGAAATGTTTGTAAAAGAATTTGCAAATGCAGGTAATGCAAAAATTGTAGGGCTGATTAATCTATTGTCGGAAGAAGAAATCCGCACAAAAGTCGAAGCAGCTCTTGCAAAGTAATAGTAGTAATATGTATATATTAAAGAATAATCCTATAGGGATTTACGAAAAAGCTATTCCGAATATATATGATTGGGCGGCTAAGATTAAAATTGCTAAAGAGGCAGGTTACGATTTTATAGAGATATCTGTTGATGAAAGTGATGAACGCTTACGCCGTCTTGAGTGGAGCAAAGAAAAACGAGACTATATAAGAAAATTGCTTAATGAAAATGAGTTTTATATTAATTCAATGTGCCTTAGTGGTCATAGAAAGTACCCATTTGGGTCTAAGAATGATATAATAAGAGCTAGAGCATACTCCATTATGGAAAAGGCTATTGAATTAGCTATGGATTTAGGGATCCGAAACATTCAATTGGCAGGATATGATGTTTATTATGAAAAGGCAGATGAGGAAACAAAAGCCCTGTTTATTGAAGGTCTTAGGTTTGCAGTGAAAAAGGCATCAAGTGCAAACATAATGTTGTCAATTGAAATAATGGATACTGAATTTATAGGAACGATTACTAGATGTATGGAATATATTAATATTATTAACTCACCTTGGTTACAGATTTATCCTGACTTTGGAAATTTGAGTCAATGGACTAAAACCCCTGAAGAAGAATTAGAAAAAGGTATTAACCACATTGTAGGTATACATCTTAAAGATACTAAACCAGGAATCTTTAAATGTATACCTTTTGGGGAAGGTACTGTTGATTTTGTTAAACTTTTCAAGAAAATGGATGAGCTTGAATTTCAAGGTCCTTTTTTAGTTGAAATGTGGGCTGATAATTCAATTTGTAATTCAATTGAAGAGAGTATAGCAATCATTAAAGAGGCTAAAGATTGGTTAATAGAAAAGGCAGGTAAGCGGTTTGATTAATAATAGAATTGAAAATTTGAAACAAGAAGTCTTTGAAGCAAATATAGAATTAGTAAATCAAGGATTAGTTATTTATACATGGGGAAATGTAAGTGCAATTGACAGAGAAAGCGGCTTAGTTATAATTAAACCAAGTGGAGTTGATTATGATGTGATGAAAGCTTCTGATATGGTAGTCATAGATTTAGAAGGAACTATAATTGAAGGTAAGTATAAACCATCATCAGATACACCAACACATTTGGCTATGTATAAAGAATATGATACAATAGGAAGTGTTGTTCACACGCATTCAGAGTGGGCTACTTCTTGGGCACAAGCTAGAAGAGCAATTCCAGTGTATGGAACAACACATTCGGATTATTTTTATGGTGATATACTTTGCACAAGAGAACTTTCAAAAGAAGAGGTAAATAAAGACTACGAGTTAAATACAGGTTTAGTTATGATTCAAACACTTAAAGAAAATAATAAAAATCCATTAGAGTTACCTGGGTTAATAATATCCAACCATGGTCCATTTAGTTGGGGTGAAACATCACAAAAAGCTGTTCACAATGCAAAGGTTTTGGATGAAATTGCAAAGATGGCATATAGAACAGAAATGCTTAATCCAAATATTCAGCCAGTTAACAAATATTTGTTAGATAAACATTATTTGAGAAAACATGGTGCAAGTGCATATTATGGACAAGTAAAGTAATGTGAATCAAGGTTTATGAAGGGATATTAATATGCTAGACAAAGAAGAATATCAATTAACTATTGATGCATCTGTATTATATTATCTTGAAGGAAAAACGCAAAGTCAAATCGCAAAAGAACTGTTTTTATCTAGACCTAAAGTTTCTAGATTGCTTAAGAAAGCAAGAGAACTTCAAATAGTAGATATTTCAATTAACTATCAAAATGAAGATATTGAACGTTTACAAGGTGAAGTTAGAAGAAAATTTAATGTACCTAATGTGATAGTAGCAAAAACGCTTACAGATGAAAATGAAACTCTTAGAGAAGTAGGAAAAGCAGCAGCAAAGGAATTAGCAATGTATTTACATGATAATATGACATTAGGAATATCATGGGGAAAAAATGTGAGAATGACTGCTAGTTATCTTAAAAAACATAGATATATAAATATGCGAATAGTTGAGTTGTTTGGAGCAATAAGCTACGATTTAAATGAGACTGATATGTTAAGTATCGGACGTAGTATATCAAGTAAACTTAACGGAAAATTATATCCATTACCATCACCGATTTATATTAATGATCCTAATGCAAGAAAGGCAATAATTGAAACACCATTAATTCAGAACACATTATCAAAAATAAGTGATTGTGATCTTATACTAACAGGAATTGGTGCAATTGATAGTGAAGCGTTACAAACTCTTTGGGATAGTTATGTAGAAGCAGATATGAAAGAACAAATTATAGGAAATGGTGGAGTAGGGTTTATACTTGCTCACTTCTTTGATAAGAATGGCGAGTTTTTAGATATAACTGTTAATGAATGTGTTATTGGTATACAGACAGAAACAATTAAAACCAAAAAAATATTTGCAATAGCTTCAGGCAAAGAGAAGGCTAGAGCAATATATGCATCCCTTAGGGGTGGACTTATTAACACTTTGATTTCTGATGAAGAAACATTAAAAACAGTTTTAAAAATGACTGAAAAATAAAAATGATTTTAGAAAGGATGGGAGTAAAATGATTCGTGGAATTGGTGCTAGTGATGGAATAAGTATAGGTAAAGTTTACAAGTATAATCAAGCAGAATTAATTATTGAAAAACTTGCAGTAGAAGATACCGCTAGAGAAATTAAAAAGTTTAAAGAAGCTTTAGTAATTAGTGAAGAAGAACTTTCTGCAATTAGAGATAAAACCGAGAAAAATGTAGATGCGGAAACTGCTGCGATTTTTGGGGCGCATATAGAAATATTAAATGATCCGGAACTTAGTGGAGCAGTAGAATCAAAAGTTATAGATGAAAATGTAAACGCAGATTATGCGCTTAAAGAAGTTGCAGATACATTTGTTAGTATGTTTGAAGCTATGGATAATGAATACTTTCGAGAACGAGCAGCAGATATTAAAGATGTAACAAAACGTGTTTTAATTCACATCCAAGGATTAGAAATCTCATCATTATCTGAAATCAGTGAAGAAGTCATTCTTGTAGCTAAAGATTTAACACCTTCAGATACAGCGCAGCTTAATAAGAAATTGGTCAAAGGTTTTATCACTGATATAGGTGGAAGAACGAGTCACAGTGCAATAATGGCAAGGACTTTAGAAATTCCTGCAGTTGTTGGAACTAAGACAGGATTTGAAGAATTAAATACAGGTGATCAAGTTATTTTAAATGGATCTACAGGTGAAATTGTATTAAATCCTACACAAAGTGAAGTAGATGATTATATAGCTAAAATCGAAGAATATAATAAACAAAAAGCTCTGTGGAGTGTATACAAAGACAAGAGTAGTTTAACTAAAGACGGCAAACATATTGAGATTGGTGCAAATATTGGTAATCCAGAAGATCTTGAAGGTGTATCTAAAAATGGTGGGGAATGTGTCGGCCTTTATAGAACAGAATTCTTATATATGGGAAAAAGCGATTATCCTAATGAGGAAGAACAATATAAAGCATATAAAGCAGTTCTTGAAGGAATGGAAGGTAAACCTGTTGTTATTAGAACATTAGACATCGGCGGGGACAAGGAACTTAGTTATCTGAAAATGGAACATGAGATGAATCCATTCCTTGGAAACCGAGCATTAAGACTATGCTTAAATATGCCTGAAGTATTTAGAACGCAAATACGTGCATTGTTAAGAGCAAGTGTTTATGGAGACCTTCATATTATGTTTCCAATGATTGCAACGGTTGATGAACTAAGAACAGCTAAAGAATTTATTGAAAACGTTAAAAATGAACTTATTAAAGAGGGTAGAGAAGTAAGTGATAAATACAAAATTGGTATTATGATTGAAATACCTGCGGCAGCTATTGCTTCAGATATTTTAGCAAAAGAAGTTGACTTTTTCTCGATTGGTACTAATGACTTAATTCAATATACATTTGCAGCAGATCGTATGAATGAAAAGGTATCATATTTATATCAGCCGTTTAATCCTTCACTGTTAAGACTGATAAAAATGGTTATAGATAATGCCCATAAAGAAGGTAAATGGGTTGGTATGTGCGGAGAAATGGCTGGTGAAATAAAGGCTTTACCTGTGCTTATTGGTTTGGGCCTTGATGAATTTAGTATGAGTGCACCAGGAATACTAAGAGCAAGATATTTAGCAGCAAAAATCGATACAAATGAGGCATCAGAACTAGCCGAGAAAACTTTATCATGTGCTAATCAAGCAGAAGTGTTAGAATTAGTAGATGATTTTATTACAAAATTAGATTAAACAAAAACTATTGGAGGTATCAAAATGGCTAAACAAACAGTACATATTACTAATGAAACAGGATTACATGCTAGACCGGCATCAGAATTTACAAAAATGGCAGCTGGTTTAAAATGTGAAGTTTTTCTAGAAAAAGAAGGTAAAAAAGTTAATGCAAAAAGTATTTTAGGAATCCTTTCACTTGCAATAGGTAAAGGTAATCAAATTGATATCATTACTGAAGGCGAAGGAGAAGAAGAAGGTTTATTAAAGTTAGTAGAATTTGTAAATGGATTAAATGATTAGTAAATTGAGTGTTAGATTGACAACAAAACCAAGGATAAAATAATGGAACAAATATGGATAGTATATGCTTTGATTAATGTCATTGTTTTTAGTATTTATGGAATAGATAAAGTAAAAGCTATAAGAAATAGTTACAGGATACCTGAGAAAATTTTAATTTTATTAGGTATCCTTGGGTCTTTTGGAGCTTTGTTTGGAATGCTTGCCTTTAGACATAAGATACGAAAAATCAAGTTCACAATAATTATTCCACTATTTGTGATTATACATTCTATTTTGATTTTGTATATAAAATTTAGGAGTTAAAAACAAGTTTCACTAAATATTTTTGACATTCTAACCATATAATTAGTAATTAGAAAGGATTGCATCATTATAATGATCAGGTGGTAAGATAATGGGCACTAAACTAAAGATTAAGTATCGTAAAAAAGAAGATATGTATGTAGTTGATTATTCAAGAGTTGCAAATCGTAAAAAGACACGTTTTGAATTACTTCAAATATTAAATAAAGATAAAGAACTTGTTATTTTTATTGATACTAGTCTCGGGAAAATTGATAAAAAACATAGTACGGGTGATTATTATGATTTTGAAAATGAAAATTCTAGAAAAACTCTTGTTGATTATTTAATAGAGCAACATTTAGAATACAGATTAAGATCAAGAAAGCGAGAATCATCTGTGAAGATGTTTGGGATATCAACTGGCAAGAGGAAAATTGTAGAAGACATATTAGTGGCGGTAGTGGTAGAAAAGGAAAAACTATCAGAAGAGTTGTTTGATTATTTATTGTGTACACATGACTATAGCATTGGTATTGATGCTACTAAAGATTTGAGTTCAATAATCAGAGAATTTTCCAATGCAGATTATATAAGATTGGATGAAATGGAGTGGTTTGATACAACCTTAGTGGATTCTCATTTCTTAGGATTTATGTATACAGGATATAAGTTTGAAGTTTAATAACAAGAAAATTAGTTAAGGTGTCAAAACTTTGTTTTGACACCTTAACTATAGTTATATCTTTTGCATTTCTGTTAGAAAAGCTTGAATAGGTTGATTTCCAACTAATTCATATTCATCATTAATAACTATTTTTGGAACGCCTGATACATTGAACTTATTAGATATTTCCATAAATGTTTGAGCTTCGATCATCTCAGCATCAATATTTTTATTCATTAGTGCAAGTTTGTGAGCTTTTTGAACAGCACCGGCACAATGTGGGCAAGCAAGAGTTACAAAAACCTTAATGTTAATTGCTTTATCGAAACTTTTAATTTCTTTAGTAATATCTTCAGGTAATTCGCTTGTAGCACCTGATACTTCTAATAAAGCCGGAATAAGAGAGTTGATTTCATGACCAGCAGGTATTCCGTTAAATTTCACACCTTCATATTCACCTTTGGCATTTAATAATACAATACTAGGAACCATTGTTACATTGTATTCTTTAGCTAGGTCGACATTATCAGTTGTAGTATATAATTTTACAAATAATTTTTCGCTTAACCCAGATAATTCTTCCATAAAGGATTTGGTTTCATTACAAGTTTCACAATCACCACCATCAGTAAATAAGGCTATTGTAACATTATCCTCTAATTTTTCAAAAACTTCTCTTAATTGATCTTGTAACTCTTTATTTAACATTTCCATAATTTTCGATCCTTTCTTTTGCTTTTTGCATATTTATATAATCATTTGCAGCTAGTGCGGCTTTTGCTCCATCGCTAGTTGCAATAATAATCTGTTTGTAATTTACAATTGTTACATCTCCTGCAGCATATATTCCCGGGATATTTGTTGCACATTTTTCATCAACAATAACTTCCCCAAGGTCATTAAATTCAACTAAACCTTTTAATAAATAACTATTTGGTACGTTGCCTATTTCGATAAAAATACCATCTGCTTCAACAATAAAATCAGAATTATTTTCCTTATCTAATACATTGATATGAGTCATAAATTCTTCGCCTTCAATGGATTTGATTTGGGACTGAAGATGGATATCGATTTTAGAGTTATGATATAACTCATCAATAAGAACTTTGTCAGCTCTAAATTGGCTACGGTGAACAATGGTAACATGATTGGCAACTTTTGCTAAATCAAGGGCAGCTTCTACAGCTGAATTACCACCACCAGCAATAATTACATTTTTGTTTTTGTACAATGGAGCGTCACAGATTGCACAATATGCTACTCCACGACCAGCTAATCGATCTTCACCTTCAACATCTAAATGTCTATGATTAGTTCCTGTTGCAAGAAGAATAGTACGACCTTTAAAAATTCTATTATCCGTTAATTTTACGGAATGTTCATTAACAGCTGTATTTGGTGTTATCTCTTCTACATCAACATATTCAGCAATTTGTACGTCTAATGATGAGACGTGAGATTTGAAAGTTTCTACTAACTCCACACCTGTTGAATTCTTAGTACCTAAATAGTTATCTACAGATGAAGTGTTTATTATTTGGCCGCCGATTTGTCTTGTGAGTATTGCAACGTCTAATCCTTTTCTTTTTGCATATAGTGCTGCGTTTAATCCTGCTGGTCCACCACCTATAATAATTAGGTCATAAAGCGTATCAGGTGTAGGTTCTTTAATATTGTGATTGTCTAAACTAAATTGAAATGCCATGATATTTCCTCCTTAGCATCCTTGTTAAAGGTGCTGAACTATTTTATGAATTCAAAATTTTGCTAACAGATGATTCTGATATTCCTCCAAATAATTCGCCTAAACTTTTAAGAGAAAGGGTTGAATTTTTTCTGAAAGCTTTTATTAATTCGTTTCTTTGTTTTTTGTCTGCAGTAAGTTCTGGAACATTTGTACCTTTTAATGTGGCGATTTGTGATAGCTTTTTTGAAGCACTACTTATACTAGTTATACAATTATTACAATCTTCAAAATCTACTATGCTTTGTATTACTGGTTGGATTTCATCAAAACACATATTATAGCAAATATTTGAATCAGTTGAGATGTTAAGATTATTAATCTGCAACTTGATATCATGCAGCGCGTTAGGGCTTTCAAGCTCATAACTTTTGTATCTATCAATAAAAAGCTTGCCGTCACATTTTGTATACATTGCATATGCGATATTAATACTTTTCATGATTTTTGAAAGATCACCACCATTTACATCAATAACTAAATCGTAAGAGTTGTCATCTAATAAGCAAAAACTGTGGAGAATAAAATCATATTTTTGTTGCGTGTTTTTTAGAATGGAAATAAATTTATCTTTATCATCATTACAAGTAAAAAGATTTCTACAGTGACCACCTTTTTGAATAATGTGATAAGTGCCAAATTCAGATTTGATTCTTGCTTGTCTTGCCATGTAATCACCTTTCCTTTGATGAGTAAAGTATATTATAATTCGAGACGAAATTCAAGTACCGTCCCTAAATGTTAACAATTTGTTCACATTTAAGTTTTTTTTTAAGACCAAATGCATTATATTTCTTTACATATGGGGTAAAGAAGCATAAAATTAGTTTTGACACCTTAACCATAATTAAGATGATTTCTTAATTCTAAAGGAGAATATTATGGAAAAATTCAGTGAATTACAGTATGAACCTATCAATTTGAAACAGTTTATGACAACTATTGAAATATTATTAAATGAATTTCAAAATGCGGACAATGTTAAAGAACAGCTTCATGTTTTTGAGGAAATTAATATAGAACGAAATCATGTTATGACAATGTTCGAACTATGTTATGCTAGATATACCTTAAACACTAAAGACGAGTATTATGTTGCACAAATGGATTATGTTGACGAGATTGAACCTGAAATAAAAGGTGTGGAATCTAAAATATATAAAGTTATTCTAAATTCTAAGTTTGTAAAAGAATTAGAAGAAGAGATTGGTACACTGTTTTTCCAAAAAGCAAAGTTTGCAATAAAAGCCTTTTCTGAAGAAGTAAAGAAAGAATTAGTTGTAGAGAACAAATTAACTAGTGAGTATACAAAAATAATGGCTTCTGCACAAATAGATTATAAAGGTGAAGTTAAAAATTTATCTCAAATGAAACCATATATGATTTCGAAAAATCGTAATGAAAGAAAAGAAGCAAGTGAAAAGTACTATGGGTTTCTAAAGGATAAACAGGGAGAATTAGATAGAATATATGATGAATTAGTTAAAGTAAGAACAAGTATTGCAATAAAACTTGGATTTAAAAACTTTATAGAGCTTGGATATATTCGTATGTATAGATTAGACTATAATGAAGAAATGGTTGCTAACTTTAGGAAGCAAGTCTTAGAAGATATTGTTCCTATATCTTCTGAATTAAGGAAAAGACAGGTAAAACGTTTAAATCTTGAAACACTTGAATATTATGATATCGATTATATGTTCAAAAATGGAAATCCAAAACCACAGGGTAATCATGACTGGATTGTTGAACAGGGAAAATGTATGTATCAGGAATTGTCTGATGAAACAGCAGAGTTTTATACAATGATGATAGAAAGAGAACTAATTGACCTAGTTGCAAAGCCAGGGAAAAGCGGTGGCGGTTATTGTATGTATCTTCCAGACTTTAAAGTACCTTTTGTATTTAGCAATTTTAATGGCACAGAAGGAGATATTACTGTTTTGACACATGAAATGGGGCATGCATTTCAAAGTTATCAATCAAGATGGATAAAAATACCTGAATTATGTAATCCGACTTATGAATCTGCGGAAATACATTCTATGAGCATGGAGTTTTTAACATACCCTTGGATGGAAAGATTCTTTGTACAAGATACAGATAAGTTTAAGTTTTTTCATATGTCAGATGGTATTTTATTTATACCTTATGGCGTATTGGTTGACCATTTTCAACATTATGTATATGATAATCCAACAAAAACGCCATCTGAGCGTCGTAGTATGTGGAGAGAACTAGAGAAAATGTATTTGCCGGCAGTAACATATAACGATAATTTGTATCTTGAAAATGGTGGTTATTGGCAAAAACAATCTCATATATTTGAAGACCCATTTTATTATATTGATTACACATTGGCACAGATTTGTGCATATCAATTTTATGTTAAAGATTTAGAAAATCATAATGATGCGTGGCAAGATTATATGAACCTTTGCTCAGTTGGTGGAAGCAAACCATTCCTCGAACTATTGGAATTAGCCAACTTAAAATCACCATTTGAAGACGGAACAGTAAAGGATGTAATGAAAATTTTTGACAAAAAACTTAAAGCTATTGATGATTCGAAATTCTAAGTTGTTTCAACAAGTCACATAATCAAGTCATACAATGCGAATTGTATTAGTAAGTTAAATAATCTAGTTGTATGACCAAATGAAATAATTTGATAAAAGATTATCTATAGCTAAAAAAGTTAGGAGTGGTACGAGTGACAACAGAACAATATAAAGTTTTTTATCAGGTGGCAGAGAGTGGAAGTATATCTCGAGCTGCAAAAGTAATGTTTGTATCACAGCCTGCGGTTACAAAGTCGATTAAAATACTTGAAAATGAATTAAATGTTATATTATTTATAAGAAATTCTAAAGGAGTAACGTTAACTAGAGAAGGAGAAGTGTTGTATTCTTATGTGAAGGAAGCCTTTGAAAAATTAGAACAAGGTAAAAAAAGAATGAGACAACTTAAGAATAATGAATATGGTAGTATTCGAATAGGTATAAGTAATATATTATGCAAATATTTTTTCATACCATATTTGAAGGCTTTTCATGAACGGTATCCTAACTTGAAAATAGAAATTATCAATAGAACAAGTCCTGAAACCTTGGAATTGTTGGAAATGGGACGCATTGATTGTGCGATAATTAGTGATATTGGAAGAGGTAAATCTTATCATTATACAAGTTTGATGAACATTCAGGATACATTTGTAAGTAAAAATAAACCGCCAGAAGAAATTATAGATATTAAAGAGCTTGAAAACTATCCATTATTACTACTAGAAAAAAAGAACGCAACTAGAACATCCTTTGATGAACATTTTTTAGAACATCAAGTTAATGTTAATGTTGAAATAGAAATATCTAGTATGGAATTTCTAATTGAATTTGCCAAAATTGGTTTAGGAGTTTCAGCTGTTATAGGGGAATTTGTAGAAGAAGAATTGGGAAATGGAAGTCTTTATGAATGGAAAGTAAAGCCAATGTTACCTGTTAGAAGTGTAGGTTTGTTATATAAGTCAAGAGAACCTTTATCCATTGCTTCAAAAACTTTTATTGAATTTATGATTAATAAAAACCAGGATTAGAGTTTAACCATAATCCTGGTTTTTAACATATTTTATCACTAATAAGCTTTAAAGCACTAATTCGTCAAATTGACTTAGAAAATCTTTAATAAACTCCTCGGCCAAATGACAACCGTTAATTTGATCAGATTCAATATTAATTGGTATTACCGGATCATGTAATGACATTCGTATTAATAACCAACCTGTATTATTCTGTATATTATAGTTTACACGGATACCTTCATAATTAGGAGATACAACTTCGAAGCGAGAATCATTAGATACAAGTTTTTCGAATGTAGTTAATACATTTTTACCATAATCAACAAATTCTTCAAGTCCTATCTTAATTCTTATGCTAAGTTCATCTTTTGGTTCTACTAAAGTGGAAATTAAATCAGATATATCTTTACCTTCTTGTTTGAGTTGAGCAAGTTTTATAAGGATTTTAGTTACTATATAAGCACCATCATCTAAGAAGTGATTTTCTTTAAAGGCTCCATGTCCTGAAGTTTCTATTGCTAAAGTACTCATAGTACCTTCGTTATTGAGTCTGATAGACTCATCAATTACATTTTTGTAGCCACGACGGTATCTGTGATGTTTTCCACCAAGGCTTTCTATAAATGATTGTAAACCGTCAGAGGTGACTGAGTCAGTTACAATTGTTGAACCTGGTTGTTCTTCTATTGCAATAGCACTCATTAATGCGATTAGCTTATTTCTATTTATTGCCTTACCCTTTGAATCTATTACTGCAGCCCGATCAACATCAGTGTCAAAAATGATTCCAAGATCAGCTTTAGCTAGTTTTGTAGCATCGATAATTGAATTTATTGCATCTGTATCTTCAGGATTTGGTATGTGGTTAGGGAAGTTACCATCAGGATCTAAAAACTGGCTGCCAGTTGTATCTGCGCCAAGAACTTTTAATACTTTATCGGCAAAAAAACCTCCTGCACCATTACCCGCATCAACGATTATCTTCATGTCTTTGAGAGGTTTGTCGCTATTAGTGCTTTTTCTAATAATATTAACAATATGTGATGAATATTTGCTAACTAAGTCAAAAGATTTTACGGTAGAGATATCCTCCAAATATTCTTTGGATTCGTTAATATTAGTTAATAATTCCTTGATATCGGTTTTGTTAAGTCCACCTTCTTTAGTGAAAAACTTCATTCCATTTTTATTAAAAGGAAGGTGACTTGCAGTAAGCATAATACCTGCATCAGCGTTACTTTCTTCGAAAATTGTACTCATAAATACAGACGGAGTTGAAGTGATTCCACAATTTAGTGGTGTAATTCCAAGTGAAGCTAGTCCACTAAAAATGCCAATCTTTAGATCGTCACCACTTAATCTTGAATCACAACCAATTGAAATAGTTAAACTATCAGTACTTTTATTAAGTTTTTTAGATAGCCATTCACCAAAGGAAACTGCTAGATAATAGGTTTCGTTTTTGCTTAAATTAATTTTTTCGCCAGGCACACCTTCAAGTGCTACTCCGCGAACATCTGAACCGTTTTGAAGTTTGAAATAGTTTAACATATAGACCTCCTAAGACCTAGTTGGTTATTGTTTGCATAAGGAATAAATTCATGTTTATTCATAAAGATTATAGCATAAGGAGGAAGAAAAAAACAGATGGGTATGTTATTATGGATAGTATAATAAGTGTTGGAGGTAGTTATGATTCATTTAGTTACAGGCGGAATGAGAAGTGGAAAGAGTTCTTATGTAGAAGAGCAATTGAAATCATGTACTAAAATATTATATATAGCGACAAGCATGATTACAGATGATGAAATGAAAGAAAGAGTGAGAATTCATAAGAGCAGAAGGGGTGAAAGATATAGAACTTTTGAAGGACATAATAAATTACATAAGGTGATTAGTGAAGCTATAGAAGAAAATATTATGCTTGAGTGTGTTGGTACACTAATAACAAATATGATATTTGACAGATATAGTGATGTTGAAGAGTTAACTATAGAACAAACAAATAAATTAGAGGAAGAGATATTGATAGAAATAAACAAAATAATAGATGTGTCTATTAATAAGAATATCTATATTATAACAAATGAAGTTGGTATGGGGTTAATATCAGAGTATAAATTAAGTAGGGTTTTTACAGATATAATCGGTAGAGTTAATCAAACCATAGCAAGAAAATCAGATAAAGTTACGCTAATGGTGAGCGGAATACCAATGCTTATAAAATCTTAATATGAATTTTATGAGTAGAAACATCTCATAAAATGTCAAGGAAACTTTACTTCCAGCTTGCGAAATATAAGCTGCGCTTATAACGAGGCTGCGCCTCTTTTCTTATCAGAGTACATTTTTATGTCTGAAATTGTTAGTAATCCGTCAATAGTATCTGCATCAATAGGATAAGTAGCTATACCGTAGCTGAAGCGTCCTTTAAATTCGTAGTCTTCATCTTCTATGACAAGTTGAGTGTAGAGTGTTTGAAGAAGTGTAAGTTTTTTCTTAAGAGTCAAATGATCAGTAGTTGAAAAAATGCCTAAAAATTCATCTCCACCAATTCTTGCAAAAGTATCTGTTGAGCGAAACTGAATCTTTATAAAAGATGCGAAGTGCTCTAGGTATTTATCTCCAGCAGCATGACCAAAATTATCATTAATAATCTTTAGACCGTCTAAATCAAACATAACTAATGAAAGCATTAATGTATCTCTCTTAGCAAGTAGTAATCTGTCTTCAAATATAGTTGTGAAATAACCTCGGTTCATAAGCCCTGTTAAAGAGTCATAACGTGACAATATTAGGGTTTCTTTATTGAGTGAATATATTTGATATATGATGGGTATCTGAAGTTGAATATATTCTGCAATGTTTATATCTACTTGGTTAAATGAAGCAACAGAAGCACTTTCAAGGACGATAACAATTGTGCAATTTTCGTTCAGTTCTACAGGAATATAAAGACATGAATTTACTCTACGTCCATCTAAAGTAGCTAGCCACTTCGGATAGTCACTTGAAAAATAAATATTAAGGTCGTCAATTATATCAGCAGTTTTAAATATTCCATGGGAATGTTCTGTAATATACCAATCGCTAATAGGTATGGTAAATTCATCTATATCATCTGAGTTATGTCCTATATTTGCAAGCGTTTTTATTCTATGGTCGCAAATCTCATATATTGCTCCATAATTAACATGTTCAAAATTATTAACCAATTCATCTAATAATAAATTATGAAAATTAATTCTATCTGAATTTTGATTGATGATATGACTAATATTAATCATTACGTCTTTTATTATGTTCTGGCGCTGTATTAAACGTTCAGTGTTTTTTTGTGTTGTGATATCTACCATTACGCCGACTAAACCTATCGCATTATGATGTTCGTCCATATGGGCTGTTTTATGGTACATAACATCATGAAGTGAGCCGTCGTGATATTTGACCCTAGATTCATAAATCTGAGTTGATTGGCTTTGCATTAAATCAAGATCAGATTGATGATATTCATGGGCAAGGTTAATTGGAGCAATATCAAATACAGTGTGTTTGATAATTGATTCTTTAGTCATACCTAAATAATCACAAAAAGCTTTGTTGCAAAATTGATAAACCCCTAAGTTATCCTTATAAAAAATTGGACTTGGGATTATTTCCATTAATGTTTCTAAAAAAGACACATCTTTAGCGGCCTGTAAAACTTTTGTAATGGCATCTATTTCATTTTTAGTAAAATGTTTGTTTGAATTATCAATCTTCATTACTACTCCTTAGAGTTATTTCATAAATCTATTTTATCATAAGGTCGTAAAAGATAAAAGAGTTAATTATATGGTTAAGGTGTCAAAACTACATAGTTAAAATTAGAGAAACTTAGTTTTGACACCTTAACCTTATATTTTAACACAAGAAATAAGCAATAAAAATAATATGTATAGGTTGAAAAGACGAGTATTACTTGACTGAATAAGGCAAAAATATTACGCAATAATAAGTGGCATATTTATTGTATTTAAAATATGATAAAAAATCATAGCAATTAGACAGAAAAAAACAATAGAAAAAGTCAAGAAAATAAACGTATAATTAATTATAATAATACGCCGATAATTATTGTGTGAAAAAATATTAATTTTAATTGTTTTTATTATTGATTTATGGTATTATCTATATAATGAGGAAAAAGGAAAAAGGAAAAAGGAGAGCATAAAGTGCCTAGATTTAGAAATATGAGAGAACGTGTGGAATACGCATATGATGAATTAAATGTAGATATATATTATGAAGGCGATTATTATTACACAATATTGGATCACTCACGGGACAAATTTGTTAAGATGTTGACAGAAGAAGAGCTTGATGTTGAGTTAGAACGTATTTGGATAGACCTGAATATATCAAGCGCGACTAGTGGGAGAAGCATATGAGAAAGTTTCAGACAGTGCCAACTGATGTATTGATTAATAGTGAAGACCTTAGAAGACGCTTTAAAGATGTTAAAGAAATTGTACATGAAAAGGGAAATGTAGGCGTTTTGGTAAACAACAGAGTAGATATGATCATGATGGATGTAAATGTATATAATGATTTGATGAACCAACTTGAAGATAGATAACACATTTGAGAAATATCAAATGTGTTATTTTTTAATTACTATGGTATGATATTAATAATGGTTAAGGTGTTAAAACTTGGGATTGATAGCTTAACCAATAATGGAGCTTGCAAACGGGGGTATTTGAAATGTATAAACTTATGATGGTCGATGATGAAGATACAGTCAGAAAACGTGTGATTAATAATATTGATTTTAGTGAATTTGGAATGGAATTAGTTTGTGAAGCAGAAAATGGAAGTGAAGCATATGAAATGTTTTTAGCTCATGAACCTGATGTTGTCATTACAGATATTAAGATGCCGTTTATGGATGGGTTAGAATTATCGGAAAAAATACTTAATGATTATCCCTATACTAAGATTATTATATTAACAGGTTTTGATGAGTTTGAATTTGCAAAAAAAAGCATTGAAATACATATAATGAAATATATTTTGAAACCAGTATCAATGAAAGAACTTGTTAAAATTCTTAGAGATACCAAAGAAAAAATAGATGAAGAAATAGATGAAAGAAGAAGTTTAGAGCGATTAAAAGAACATTATGATCAAAGCTTTCCATTAATGCGTCAAAAGTTTCTTGAAGGATTGATCCAAGGCGAATATACCGATGAAACCATTAATAAATGGTTATTGTATTATCATGTTCCTATTGAAGGAAATATGTTTAATGTTAGTGTTGTTCAAATTGACGGGTTTTATGCGGATAAAATTGTTAAACGTTCAAGTGAAATTGAACTTCGTAAAATTGCGCTCCTTGATATGGTTAATGAAATCAGCAGACGATATGAAATTGGAGCTTACTTCTTATATAATGATTATGTTGTTATTATTAATAGTATGGAAACAAAAGATGAGCAAGAGTTCTTGCAAAGAACAATATCAACTATGGATAAATTAAGGCAAGGTATTGGTAGGTTTTTAGACTTTACAGTAACAATAGGAATTGGTTATGTTATTAAAGATAAAACACAAATGAAATCAAGTTATAAAAGTGCTATGAATGCACAAGATTATAAACTAGCCTTAGGTCAGAATCAAGTTATATATATCAATGACATGGAACCTAATAATATGATGAGTTTGGACTTTAGTGACTTGGAAGAATCAACGATAAAAAGATTATTAAAAACTGGTTCAAAGGAAAAGTATACGACCTATATCAATAAATTGTTTGAGAAAATGGTTGTTAATATTCAAAAGTCAGATGATATGAGAATATATATATTAGAATTGGTGACAACTCATATGAAAACAGCTAAAGAAACAGGCTGTGCTATTAATACAAACGATGAAGGTACAGATTTAAATGAAATACTTGAGCATATAGAAAATATTAATTTTGTTAAAAGTACAATACTTATAAATGGTTATAAGATTATTGAAGGTGTTTCATCTACAAGAGTGGATTCGTCTAAGAGTCTTGCAGCTGAGGCTATGAAATATGTCAAACTTAATTATACGAACTGGGAGCTAAACGTTGAAAGCATTAGCGCATATCTTCACTATAGCCCTAATTACTTTAGCAGTGTATTCAAAAAAGAAACAGGAATAGCTTTTATGAAGTACCTACTCGATATCCGTCTTGAAAAAGCAAAAGAATTATTACAGACAACTAATATGAAAAACTTTGAGATAGCTGTTGAAATCGGATTCTCTTCAGCTAACTATTTTTCGTTTTGTTTCAAGAAAGAATTGGGGATATCGCCATCACAGTTCAAAAAAACAAATAAGTGAGGTTAAATAATGAAGATATTTTCAAAATTGAATAACCTACAGTTTATTATAGCAATCTCAAGTATACTTCTGGCAATTATTCCAATGACATACACATCATACTCATTGTATAGTAGATACTCAGATGAATTGATTGTTAATTCCCAAGTATTTACATCTCAGATAATGGATCAGTTAAGATTTAATATTGATGAATATTTAAGAAATGCAACTACAACAAATGAAGATATTGAGAAAATACTGAATAATAGTAATTTTATGATTGACTCAACATTTAGAACTGAAGTAAATTCATATTTTTCGTCAAGAAATGATATTGTTTCAATTAATATATATGATGAGCATGGAAATATGGAGTTTGATTTACCAGGGAAAACTTTACGAACAAGTTATGATATACAAGATGAAGTATGGTTTGAACCTATGTTAACTGGTAATAGTTTATATTATTTTTCGAAGCCTCATGTGCAATATACTTATAGTAATGATCAAAGGTGGGTTATTTCCGTTGTTAAAATGCTTAATATTGGTCAAGGAAATGAACTCAAAAAAGGATTGTTGAAAGTGGATATTAGTATTAAACAGTTAGATGATTTGTGTAAATCGCTTAATCTTGGTGGAAGTGGTTATGTGTTTATTACTGATTCAGATAATAGTATTATATATCATCCACAACAAGCGTTGATTTATGCTGGTTTAAAAGAAGAGATTGTACCAGGTAAATTTGAACAATCAATTCAATTAGAAACTCCGCAAGGTTTTGAGGTGATTTCAATAACAAAATCTTTAAGTTTTGTTGATTGGAAATTAGTGGGTGTAACACATATTGATGCAATAACTAAAAATAATAGTAGAATATTAAGTGAAGTTCTTGTGATTATACCTATTATTGTATTTGCAATTATTCTAATATCTTGGTTTATTTCAGGAATGATTACATCTCCTATTAGAGAGCTCGAGAGTAAAATGCGTAGAGTTCAAAAAGGAGACTTTAAAGCATTGGTTAATCTTGAGTATGGAGAAAAAGAGGTTGTAGAATTAGCCAATTCCTATAATGCAATGGTCGTTAAGATAGAAGATCTTATGCGTAAGAACAAAGAGGAACATGAAGCGAAAAGACAGAGTGAACTTAATGCGTTGCAAGCTCAAATCAATCCTCACTTTTTATATAACACCCTAGATTCAATTATGTGGATGGCAGAAAGTGGGCAAAATGAAGAAGTTGTTGATATGGTAACAGCCTTAGCTAGATTGTTTAGAATCAGTATTAGTAAAGGGCAAAAACGTATTTTTGTTAGTGAAGAACTAGAACATGCAAGAAACTATTTACTTATTCAAAAGAGAAGATATAAAGAAAAATTTCAATTTCATATAGAATCTAATGAAGAAATTGATAACTTGATTACGCTTAAGCTTATATTACAACCAATTATTGAAAATGCAATTTATCATGGTATTGAATATATGGTGGATGAAGGAGAAATTAAAATTTCCGTTATTGCAACAAAGGACAAACTTATTTATACAGTTGAAGATAATGGGCTAGGTATGAATGAAGAAACAAGATTATCACTATTACACTCTAGCGAAGGTGTAGAACCTACAAAAGGTGGTTCAGGTGTTGGCGTTCGTAATGTTGATGAACGGATTAAATTGAGTTATGGCGATGATTATGGGTTGGAAATAGAAAGCGTAATAGAAGAGGGTACAACGGTTAGAATTGTTTTACCTAGGATAGAAGGTGATCGTTAGTGCGAAAAAAAAGCTTTAGATTTATGGTTGTTCTTATACTACTGTTTTTATTAGCAGCTCTTTTGGTTAATATTGATTTACCTAACGATATAGAAGAAGTAAAGATTGATATGATTATTAAATCTAAGTATGGTAGTCAATGGGAGTTGATAAGTCTAGGAGCATATGCAGCAGCTAATGAATATGGTGCACAATTAGCAATATTAGCACCAGATTATGAAAAAGATGTTTTGGCTCAGAAAAGTCTTTTGCTTAATGCAAGGAATGAATCAGGAGATGTTATTATATTAGCTCCAATTAATTATAGTCAGTTAAAAGAGCCAGTCGTTGAGATTTCTAACCATGGAATTCCTGTTATGACAATAGTTTCAGAGTGGGAAACAACTGATGTGTATTCAAGCTTAACAAGTGATTATATTGAAGTTGGTAATATGCTTGGAGAGGCCTTGGTAAGAGAAATTGGCTTAGAGGGAAATATTGTTATTGTGGCAACTGTTAATGATGCACTTATTATTGAACAAAAATTGCAAGGACTTAATGAGTTTTTAGATATGAAAACTAATATAAAGTTACTTGAGATTATCTATACTGCAACAGATATATATTCCGTTGAAAGAAGATTTTATAATTATTTACAAGAAACTAACATAGATGGAATTATTACGTTAGATACAGTGTCGACAATTGGTATTGGCAAGGCAATCGAAAGACTTGATATAAATATTGGAGCAATTGGTACGAATATTTATGAAGATGATCTTTATCTATTAGATGAAGGATATTTTGATCAGATAGTAGATGAAAACTTTTTTGCGATAGGTTATCTAGCGGTAGAGAACTCTATTAATAAAATAAAAGATAATGATGTGTTTGTACATAAGAAGATATCAGCATATGTAATTAATAAAAATAACATGTATGATAATGATATTCAGAAGATAATATTCCCAATAAAATAGTCGTAATATATTACAAAAATATTACGATACAGTTGGAATTCGATAATTAATCGTAGTTTTTCTACGTCTTTTTCATGGTAAATACTATATACTAACATTTGTAACGATAACGAATTATTATTAGGAGGGCACACATGAAAAAAACATTATCACTTTTATTAGTATTAGTAATGGCAGTTAGTTTATTCGCAGGATGCGCAGGCGGAGATGACGGAAAAACAATTATCGGTTTTACAATTTACAAATATGATGATAACTTTATGTCATTTGTAAGAAGAGCAATTGAAAAGAATGAAGATCAAGTTGATGAACTTCTTATGAACGATTCACAAAATGATCAAGCTAAGCAAAATGAGCAAGTTGACGTTATGATTGAAAAAGGCGCTGACTCACTAGCAATTAACTTAGTTGATCCACAAGCGGCTTCAACTATTATTCAAAAAGCTAAAGATGCTGAGATTCCAGTAGTATTCTTTAACAAAGAGCCATCAGCTGAGGACCTTAACAGCTATGATCAATGTTGGTATGTTGGAACAACTTCATCAGAAGCTGGTATTATTCAAGGTGAATTAATTAGAGATGCATGGAAAGCTCATCCAGAGTGGGACACTAATGGCGACGGCGTTTTACAATATGTTTTACTTAAAGGCGAACCAGGACATCCTGATGCAGAAGCTCGTACTAAATTTGCGATTTCTACAGTTGTAGATGCAGGAATTAAAGTAGAAGAATTAGAACTTCAAACAGCTATGTGGGATTCAGCAAAAGCTAAAGACCTTATGGATGCATGGTTAAGTAAACATGGCGAAGGAATTGAATTTGTTGTTGCTAATAATGACGGTATGGCACTTGGTGCTATCGCTTCATTGCAAGGTAATGGATATTTTGAAGGCGACCTATTCATGCCAGTTGTTGGTGTAGACGCTATTCCTGATGCATTATCAAAAATTGAAGAAGGTTCAATGGTTGGTACAGTTCTTAATGACGCAACTAATCAAGGTCAAGCTACATTTGATTTAGCTAAAAATGTTGCAGAAGGCAAAGATCCTCTTGAAGGAACTAGCTGGGTATTACAAGATAAAGCAGTTCGTGTTGCTTATGTTGCTGTAAACATTGACAATATTGAATTTGGTAAAAAAGCATACGAGTAAGATAAAATATTAATGTAATATAAACTATGCCGGAGGCATCACGTGTCTCCGGCATAAATTTTACGGTAAGAAACAGGAGGTAACTATGTCAGAAATGGTCGACAGAACGGAAATACTAAAGAATAAAAGACTTATATTAGAAATGAAAAATATGCATAAGACCTTTCCTGGTGTTAAAGCCCTAGATGCAGCACAGCTTTCGCTAAGGGAAGGAACTGTACATGCTTTAATGGGAGAAAATGGAGCCGGCAAGTCTACCTTAATGAAGTGTTTATTTGGCATCTTTGATGAAGATGAAGGTGATATTTTCTTTGATGGAAAGAAATTTAAAGTTAACAATGCGAAACAAGCACTTGATCATGGAATATCAATGGTACATCAAGAATTAAACCAGGTAAAAGATACAAGAATAATGGATAATATTTGGTTAGGAAGATTTCCTAAAAAAATATTGTTTGTTGATGAAGATAAAATGTTTCATGATACAAAAGAAATATTTGAAAGTTTAGATATAAATCTTGACCCAAAAAGAAAGGTTAGAACCCTTTCTGTATCTGAAGCTCAAATGGTTGAAATTGCAAAAGCAGTTTCTTATAACTCGAAAGTAATTGTACTTGATGAACCTACATCGTCACTGACAGAAAAAGAAGTTAGTCACTTGTTTAGAATTATTAATAATCTTAAAGACAAAGGTGCAGGAATCATATACATTTCTCATAAAATGGAAGAAATAAAAGTCATCTCAGATGAAGTAACAGTCATGCGAGATGGCAAATATATAGCAACGCTTAATTCACATGAAGTAACGACAGATGAAATAATCAATTTGATGGTTGGTAGAGATTTAACAAATCGTTTTCCACCTAAGCATAATGAACCAGGTGAAGTTATACTTGAAGTAAAGAATATCCGTTCATTAGTTCAACCTTCTGTTGTTGATGCTTCCTTTGAACTTAGAAAAGGAGAAATATTAGGTGTTGCTGGTCTTGTTGGATCAAGGAGAACAGAACTTGTAGAAACTATTTTTGGTTCTAGACATATGGAAAAAGGTGAATTAATTCTTCATGGAAAGCCAATTAGTAATAAACATCCAGAAGAAGCAATCAAAAATGGATTTGCTCTAATTACAGAAGAACGTCGTGAAACTGGAATATTTGGAGTTTCAAATGTCACATTTAATTCTATTATTGCAAACATTGGTGAATACGTAAAAGGACCGTTTTTAGATGAAAAAAAAATGGTTGTTGATACGGATTGGGTTATCGATAGTATGTCAGTAAAAACGCCATCACAAAAAACTACAATTGCCACTTTATCAGGTGGTAACCAACAAAAAGTTATTATTGGTAGATGGATGCTTACAGAGCCTGAAATATTATTGATGGATGAACCGACAAGAGGTATTGATGTTGGCGCTAAATATGATATTTACGAACTTATGATTCAGCTGGCAGAAAAAGAAAAAGGTGTTATAATGGTTTCATCAGAAATGCCAGAGCTACTTGGAATTACCGATCGTATACTTGTTATGAGTAACGGACGAGTTGCAGGTATTGTAGATACTAAAGAAACAACTCAAGAAGAAATTCTCAAGTTGGCAGCTAAATACTTATAAGGAGTAAAATTATGGACAATAATGTAGTAGAGCAAAGATATAGCAAGAAGAAAATTTTAGAATGGATGATGAATAATGCAATATATCTAGTGTTAGTAACACTTCTAATAGTCATTATTATAGTAGAACCAAGATTTGTTTCTCTTAGAAACTTTTCAAATATTTTGGCGCAAGCATCAACGCGTGTTATTATGGCACTTGGTGTAGGTGGTATCATTATATCAAAGGGGACTGACCTTTCACTTGGACGTCAAGTAGGTTTAGCAGCGGTAATTAGTGCATCGTTATTACAAGCAGGTGATTATGAGTACAGAATGTACCCTGAATTAGGTGTATTACCACTAGTCTTACCGATTTTATTGGTTATGGTTGTAACAGCACTATTTAGCACGTTAAATGGTGTCGTAGTTGCTAAGTTAAATGTAGATCCTTTTATTGCAACTCTAGGTATGATGATTATTGTATATGGAGTAAACTCGATTTATTATGATAGACCTCCTTATGGTGCACAACCAATTGGTGGATTAGATAAACGGTTTTTAGAATTTGCACAAGGATCAATTAATATAGGTAGTTTTAAATTACCCTATCTAATAATATACGCAGCAGTTATTACTATTATTATGTGGATTATATGGAATAAAACCAGATTTGGTAAAAATATATTTGCAATAGGTGGCAATAAAGAAGCTGCATTAGTATCAGGTGTAAATGTTACAAAATATACTATTTTAATATATACAGTAGCTGGTTTGTTATACGGTTTAGGCGGTTCTCTAGAGGCTGCCCGTATCGGTTCAGCAACTAATAACTTAGGTAATATGTATGAACTTGATGCAATTAGCGCCTGTATTGTTGGTGGACTATCATTTAATGGTGGTATTGGTTCTATATCAGGTATTGTAACAGGTGTTCTTATATTCCAAGTTATCGCTTATGGACTTGCATTTATTGGCGTTAATCCTTACCTTCAATTTATCATCAAAGGTTTAATTATTATTTCAGCAGTAGCGATTGACTCTAGAAAACATAGTAAGAAAAAATAAGCTATAAAGTTTCTTAGGAGCATAGTAATGATATATAAGCAGAAGTTGAAAATGCTGATTGGTATTCTGATAGTCCTATTGATATCAGGATGTCAGTCAGATATATCTACAAATGAAGAAAATAATAATCAAGATTCTATTCGGATTGCTATTTTAATATATCGATTTGATGATGAGTTTGTTAGTTATGTAATGGAAGAGATAGAGAAAGAAAGAGAACTACTAGATGATTTAAGTAATAAGCAACTAGTAGTTGATTTTATTGATGGAAATAATCAATCAGATCTTCAGTTAGACCAAATAAAAGATAGTATAGAAAATAAATATGATGTACTAGCAATTAATCTTGTGGACCGTTCACAGGCAGCAAGAGTTATTGACATGGCTAAAAATGCAGATATTCCTATTGTGTTTTTTAATAGAGAGCCAGTACAGGTAGATATGGCAAGATGGGATAAAATATATTATGTTGGTTCAAAAGGTGAAGATGCAGGAAGAATTCAAGGTGAGATAATTGCAGAAACCTGGAACAATAACCCTAGAATTGATAAAAATAAAGATGGAATATTGCAATATATTATGATTCAAGGGCAACAGGGACATCAAGATGCTTTACTCAGAACAGAGTGGAGTGTGAAAGCAATTGAAGCTAATGGTATTAAAGTAGAACAACTTGTATCAGATACAGCTAATTGGCAGCGCCAAGAAGCAAAAGAGAAAATGCTTAATTACCTTAATGTTTTTAGTGAAGAAATAGAATTTATTATTTCTAATAATGACATGATGGCGTTAGGTGCGGTAGATGCGATGAAAGAACTTGAGTTTGAAGAGTACATTCCTATTGTAGGGGTAGATGCTATAGATATTGCGGTTAATGCGCTAGAACGTGGAGAATTAACAGGAACGGTATATAACGATCACGTTAAACAAGGGCAAATGGTAATAAGAATGGCTTATTATCTAGCAATTAATGAAGATCCGAAAGACTATATTGATAGTATTGAAAATGGTAAGTACTACCGAGTTGAATATCAAAAAGTAATCAAGAAATAGATTAATATGGGAATTAGGTTGACATAGTGGTGAAAACAAGGTAAAATTCATAAGATAAAGTATAATGGGAAAATGCTTTTTTAAAAAGGATTTTCTTTAATTATGTACATAAAAATATTGTTATATCTTATATCTTATATATAACATATATATTTTGAGAATAAAGTTGTATGAAATACTAATAGGAGGTCAGAAAGTGAATATTAATGAATTATTTGATTTTAATGAAGAAATAAGTGATATTGTTGCACATGCTCCTTCAATTACAATACCTGAGGACCGTGCTCATATCTTGAGAATGGCAACAGGTGGTGGACAAGATGAGTTCAAAGTTAACTTCGAAGTTGAAGGAAAAGGACTTGTTAAAGAAGTAACAGTTATGAAATGTAAAAATGGTGTATCGGTTAACTACATTGAACCATACATGAGAAGAAGAGATCCAAAATGTATGTGTATTGGTGATGATTTGCCAACGGATAAAACTACATATAAAGAAAGATTTGGTAAAGATTTTGAAGATCTTCGTCAAGAAACTTTTGAATGGCTTAAAGGACAAGAATTAATTATTATGCCATTTACATCAGGAGATCCTAAACATGGTGGATACGAATCAATAATAATTGCGCCACGTAATACAGCATTTTTCGTTGGTGGGCTAGGAGATCTTCAAGGATTTATTCCTAAGGATCAAATACGTAAAGGGTTTAAACCAAAAGCTGTTATTTATCTAGCACCTACATTTAGACATACACATTTTGATGGTAAACAAGTAGTAGTTCATAATCGTTTAGATGAAATACACGAAGTTTATTCATTTAACTTATATCCAGGACCTAGTGCCAAAAAAGGTATATACGGTGTTCTTTTGACAATTGGTGAAAAAGAAGGTTGGATTACTGCGCATGCTTCAACAGTGAGAGTTGTAACGCCTTATGATAATTCAGTTGTAATTATGCATGAAGGTGCAAGTGGTGGCGGTAAATCTGAGATGATTGAAGAAATTCAACGTCAGGCAGATGGAAGTGTTGTACTTGGTTATGATGAAGAGCAAGACGAAAAACTTATAATTGAAGTTGGAGATACATGTGAAATGTATCCAGTAACTGATGATATGGCGCTTTGTCATCCATCATATCAAAAAGGAAGAAAGTTAGTTGTTTCTGATGCGGAAGCAGGTTGGTTTTTAAGATTTGACCATATTAAAGAATATGGAACATCTCTTGAACATGAAAAACTAACTATTCATCCACCAGAGCCATTGATTTTCTTGAATATGGATGCATCACCAAATTCAACTATCCTAATTTGGGAACATAAGATGGATGCACCTGGCAAACCTTGTCCAAATCCTAGAGTTATTATGCCGCGTCATTTTGTTGACAGAGTAATTGACGAGCCGGTTGAAGTAGATATTCGTTCATTTGGTGTTCGTATGCCACGTTGTTCAAAAGGAGATCCTACATACGGCATTGTAGGATTGTTACATATTCTTCCACCTGCATTGGCCTGGATTTGGAGACTTGTTTCACCTAGAGGTTACGCTAATCCGAGTATTGTTGATACTGGCGGAATGAGTAGTGAAGGTGTTGGTTCATATTGGCCATTTGCTACAGGTAAATTGGTTACTCAAGCAAATCTTTTACTCGATCAAATTGTAAGAACACCAGACACAAGATATGTACTTATTCCTAATCAACATATTGGTTCATATAAAGTCGGTTTTGTTGCTGAGTGGCTAGATAGAGAATTCCTTGCAAGAAAAGGTAATGCTAAGTTTAGGCCTGATCAACTTGTTGAATCTAGATGTCCTACTCTTGGTTATTCATTAAAATCACTAAGAGTTGATGGTTACGATGTTCCAAAAGGGATGTTAAGGACTAATCATCAATTAAGTGTTGGAGATGAAGCATACGATAAAGGTGCTAAGATTCTTAATGATTTCTTCAAACAAGAATTATCTAAGTATTTAGTTGAAGGTTTAAACGACTTAGGACGCGAGATTATTGAAGCATATATGAATAACGCTCCACTTAGTAAATATGAGGAATTAATTCAAGTAGACTAATAAAATAGTATATACAATTAATATAAAACAGCTGTAAAATTGATATAATGCTATCAATTACAGCTGTTTTAATATATAATAAACAACTATATATTAAACAACTATATATTAAATAGAGAGGCAACTCATGAAATATAATATTTTAAAAAAACATTTTGGATATGAAACCTTTAGAATTGGACAAGAAGAAATTATTGACCATATTATGGATAATAAAGATGTTTTAGGAATTATGCCTACAGGTGGAGGGAAATCTATTTGTTATCAGATTCCTGCTATGTTAAAAGAAGGCATTACAATAGTTGTATCCCCACTTATTGCACTTATGAAAGATCAGGTAGATGGATTAATTGAAAATGGGATACCTTCAACCTTCATAAATTCAACACTATCTTATAAAGAAACTTCAAAACGACTTAACGATGCACTGCAAGGTGAGTATAAGTTGTTATATGTGGCACCTGAAAGATTATTGACAGAGAGTTTCAAAAATATAGCTGGGTTAATGGATATTATGTTTGTTGCAGTTGATGAAGCACATTGTATCAGCCAATGGGGACACGACTTTAGGCCAAGCTACAAAGACATTCCTGTGTTTATTAATTCACTTAAAAAAAGGCCAGTTATAGGAGCCTACACTGCAACTGCGACAAAAAGAGTAGTTGCAGAAATCAAAATATTATTAGGACTTGATAATCCATATGAATTATTATCAGGTTTTAATAGAGAAAATTTAATTTATAGAGTAATAAAGCCTATAGATAAATATAGATATATTAAGAAATATATTGAAAATCAAGAAAATAATTCAGGAATTATCTATTGTTCTACTAGAAAATCTGTTGAATCTTTAGCAACTAAACTACAAAAAGATGGATTTAGTGCAGCAGGATATCATGGAGGAATGGACTCTCTTATAAGGACAAATGTACAGGAAAGTTTTATGTATGATAATAACAATATTATTGTTGCAACTAATGCGTTTGGTATGGGAATTGATAAACCAGATGTTAGATATGTCATTCATTATAATATGCCTAAGAATATGGAATCATATTATCAAGAAGCAGGCAGAGCAGGTCGTGATGGTAAGGAAAGTGATTGTATTCTTATGTATTCACCTTCCGATGTTGTTAAACAAAAGTTATTGATTGGTCAAAATGCTTTTGATGAAACAAGATTGAAAATTCAGTTTGAAAATCTTCAGTATTTAGTTAATTACTGTCATTCAGATAGTTGCTTGCGTAACGAGATTACAGAGTACTTTGGTGAAAAAGGGCATATGGATAACTGTAGAAGCTGTGGTAATTGTTTAGATGAAACAGATTTTGTTGATATGACAATTGAAGCACAGAAGATTATGTCTCTTATATATAGAAGTGGCCAAAGATTTGGATTAAGCCTTATGATTCAAACCCTTAGAGGTTCAAAGAATAAAAGAGTTATAGAGTGGAGACTTGATGAACAATCAACATATGATTCACTTAAAGACTATTCTGAAGGAGCTCTTCGAGAAATTATCATGAATCTTATAGCAAGAGGTTATATTCATATGACGACAGATAAATTTCCTGTCCTAAGATTAACTAATCTATCTAAACCTGTTCTTATAGGTGACGAGAAAATTATGGTTAAAAAAGATCGAAGAGAAATAGAAGATAAGAAATCTAAAAAGAAAAAATCTAGGAAATCAAATTCATCATCAAAATCTGGTAAAATATTAGAGTATGATGAAGAACTATATGAATTATTAGCACAAAAACGTAAGGAAATAGGCATAACTAAAAAGGTACCGCTATATATTATATTCAGTAATGCCACTTTAGAAGAAATTGCCTTTTACAAACCAAAGACAAAAGAAGAGTTTTTAGAGATAAATGGCGCAGGTGAAAAAAAGTATAGTACTTATGGAGAAGTATTTATGCAAATTGTTAAGGAATTTAATCTTTAGAATAAAATCAAGCAAATTATTGGTAACTGCAATATTTAACCAACTATAACAGGTTAAGAAATAGAAAGGAGTAACATGGGTATATCTAAAACTTATCAAGAAATAAATGAACGTATTAAGTCAGGTGAGGCAGTAGTTGTTACTGCAGAGGAAATTATTAAAATTGTAGAAGAAAAGGGTATAAAACAAGCGACTAAAGAAGTAGATGTTGTGACTACAGCTACATTTGGTCCTATGTGTTCAAGTGGTGCATTTTTAAACTTTGGTCATTCAGATCCTGCAATGAGGATGGAAAAAATTCGACTAAATAATGTTGAAGCATATGGTGGATTAGCAGCGGTTGACACATATATTGGTGCAACTCAGGAGTCAGAATCTGAGGGATACGAATATGGCGGAGCCCATGTTATCTATGACTTAATTGATGGTAAGGATATTAATCTTACAGCTAAAGCGAAGGGAACTGACTGTTATCCACGTAAAGAAATAAATACATATATCAATATTGAAACAATTAATGAAGCTTATCTATATAACCCAAGAAATTGTTATCAGAATTATGCTGCAGCAATAAACACTTCAAATAAAAGATTATTTACTTATATGGGAGTGCTAAATCCTAATAGTAGTGTTGTTACTTATTCTACATCAGGGCAATTAAGTCCACTGTTAAATGACCCACTATATAGAACTATTGGTGTAGGAACTCGTATCTTCATTGGGGGAACTACAGGTTACGTTTCTTGGAGAGGAACACAGTTTAAATCAGGTGTGACAAGAGATAACAATAATCTACCTAAAGTACCAGCAGGAACTCTTGCATTAATCGGTGATTTAAAAGCTATGAGTACTAAGTATATTAAACCTGCAGTGTTTGAAAAGTACGGTACATCTATGTATATTGGTGTAGGAATTCCAATACCTGTTCTAGATGAAGACATAATGAGGCAGTTGGCAATTAAAGATGAAGAAATCATGACAAGTATATTTGATTACAGTGTACAAGAAGGTCCAAAACCTATTTTAGGTGAAGTTAGTTATAAAGAGCTTCGTAGTGGAAAGATTAGGGTTAATGGTAAAGAAGTCAAAACAGCACCACTTTCAAGTCTTAAAAAGGCAAGAGAAATAGCAGAAGAATTAAAAACATGGATTAAAAGTGGGGAGTTTTTATTACAGGAACCAATTGAAACATTTCCAACAGACAATACTTTAAATGGTCTAAATAGTACTAAGAAAGGGGCAAAATAATGAAACAGATAATATTATTTGATTTTCCTAGAGAAGAGTCCCGTCATCCGATTGTAAACGATCTTATTAAAATATATGATTTGAGTGTTAATATACTTAGGGCTTCCATAGATTTTAATGCAAGAGGATTTTTACTTGCAGAGATTGAAGGAGAAGAAGAAGTAATTGAGAAAGCAATGGAACATGCTAAAAAATGTAATGTTATTACTAATTATGTTGAATCGGCAATATTAATTGATGAGGAAGAATGTGTTAATTGTGGTGCGTGTACAGCGGTATGTGTTGTTGATGCCTTGTATTTAGATGAAAAAGCCACTCTGCAATTTGACACAGATAAATGCCTTGATTGTAAATTATGTGTTACAGCATGTCCGGTAAGAGCTATTAGAGATGTTTTATAGGTGAAGAATGGCGTATGAAGAGAGATTTTATAGAAAATATCATAACAATCTTAATCAATTAAAGTTTATAGTGTGTGTTGAGGAAACTGACTTGTTGATTATTATGGATGATGTGGATGATATTAGTATTCTAAAGCAGTTGATCAAATGCATGGTGTTAGAGATACGAAAAAAAATCATATCTTTTTCAAAAATCGATCCTGAATTTTTAACAGCCCTTAAGCCAATAATAATATCACCAGAAATAATAGAATCACAAAAAAAAGGACAAGATATAATAATAAATAAAAATATAATAAAAATGATGTATGATGGTTCTATAACTTGTAACGTAGGTCCAATGGCAACAGTCGCTGGAGTAACGGCGCAAGTTATAGTAGAATCATTGATTAGTAAGTATGGGAATATTAATATTATTATAGAAAATGGTGGAGATATTTTCATGAATACGTTAGTAGCAAAGAAGGTTTCAGTATATGCAGGAAATTCATCCTTGTCAAACAAACTAGCCTTATTAATTCAACCAGAAGATACACCGATTAGTATATGTACATCTTCAGGAACGATAGGCCACTCGCTTAGTTTTGGAAAAGCTGACGCTGTTGTAGTTGTATCTAAACAAAGTGCCATTGCTGATGGTGCTGCCACATATTTATGTAATCAAATTCAAAGTGCTAAAGATATTAATAAAACACTATCTCTTGCTAAATCAATTAATGGTGTAATTGGTGTTATAATTATTGTCGGAGAACAAATGGGTATTGTTGGCGATATAAATATAACAAAGATTTAATTATGGTTAAGGTGTCAAAACTAAGTTTTGACACCTTAACCAATTATAATTTTGAAAATTCAACAGCAATTTGACCGCCAACTTTTGCATTATTATATACAAGTTCGATATTTGATGCTAAACTGTCGCCACCTGTATTATCCTTGATCTTTGAAAGTAGGAAGGGCGTTGTCTCTTTTCCCTTAATACCAAGTTCTTTTGCTTCCTTAAGAGCATCAAAAATTGCTTTGTTAATAATATCAACATCCATTGCAAGTTCATCAGGAATAGGATTTCCGATAACTATCCCACCTTTTAGTGAAAGGTCCCATTTAGATTTCATAACATTGGCAATTTCATTAGGAGTTTCCATTTTATAATCTGCCTTGAAACCACTTTGTGAAGTATAAAAAGCAGGGAATTCATCTGTTTGATAGGCAAGAACAGGAACTCCTTGAGTCTCAAGATATTCTAGTGTAAGTCCAATATCAAGAATGGATTTAACTCCTGCACAAATAACAGCAACGTCAGTATTTGCAAGTTCACTAAGATCAGCTGAAATATCAAATGTTTCTGCAGCACCTTTGTGAACGCCACCAATTCCACCAGTTACAAAAACTTTAATACCAGCAAGTGAAGCACAAATCATAGTGGTTGCCACGGTTGTTGCACCATTTAATTTTTTTGAGATAACAATAGGTAGATCTCTTCTTGAAACTTTTAAAATTTCTGACTCTTTACCCATAAATTCGAGTTCTTCATCAGTTAATCCGATTTTAATTCGGCCATTGATGATACCTATCGTAGCGGGAACAGCACCTTGTTCTCTTATTATATTTTCAACGATTTTAGCAGTTTCAACATTTTGAGGATAAGGCATTCCATGAGAGATAATAGTTGATTCTAAAGCAACGATAGCCTTCTTAGCTTTAATGGCTTCTTTAATCTCGGGTAATATGTCTACATAATTGTTAAATAATTCTTTATTCATAATTAATCTCCTTGTAATTATAATTTTAAATCTGTTTGTGATAAGTTTTTATTAACAGTATCTTCAGTGTTTAAAGCGATAGTGGCTGCTTTTTGACCGCACATAACAATGTTCGAAATAGTAAAATTATTAAAAAATCCATAAGAAATCCCAGCGGTGAAGGCATCTCCAGCTCCATTGGCATTAATTATTTGAGTTACTATAGGTTTTAGTATTTCGACTTTTTGATTGTTAAGATAAGCGATGCCTTTTTTGCCAAGGGTAATCATTGGATGATTAACACCTTTTGAATGAAGGGTAATTAATGCGTTTTTGATTTCTTCCATAGTATTAAGTGGTTTATTAATTATTGCAGAAGCTTCCAATAGATTTGGTTTAAGGCAAAAAATATTTTGTAAATGAGATTTGATTTTTGTAGATTTTGAAATACTAACAGTATCAACAATAAATCGGCTTTCTTGAAAGTTAAGAAGTAAAAAGTCAATTACTTCTTGATCAAGATTTGTATCAATAATTATATGTTCAGCATTGGTAATTAAGTTGCTATTGGACTTGATATAACTGATATTAATCTCTTTAGTTATATCCATATGAGATATAGCAACTTTCATGTCATTGTGGTCATCAAGAATAGACATATATATAGAAGTTGATGCAGTTGATAGACGTTTAACATGGTGAATATCAACACCGGCGCTTTGGGTCTGATTTAAGATTTGTTCACCATAAGAATCGTTGCCAACAGCAGATAAAAGTTTTGTTGCTACACCTAGATGAGCAAGGTTTTCAGCTATATTTCTTCCAACGCCTCCTGGAGAGGTGGTAATTGTTCCAGGATTTGAATCTTCCATAATTAGTTTCGTTGTTGGAGTTCCAAGTATATCCATATTAGAACCACCGATAACTAGAACATACTTTTCAGGTTGCAATAAATAACCCTTACCCTTAATAACGCCTTTTTTAGTAAGGTTGGAGATATGAACAGCAACGCTAGATCGTTCTATTCCAAGGATATCAGCTAACTCCTGTTGAGAAATCATTGGATTTTGTTTCAAATAAGATAATATTTCGGTTTCTCTTTGTGTCATTTTATATCAACTTTCCTTCCATTTGTGAAGTTTTGTAAACAATAGTTTGCCTGATAAACATTTGTTTACTCAGTATAATATAAATCTAATGATAATGCAAGTATAAATATTATTTTATTTATGATATACTAGCATAAATAAAACAGAGGAAATAAAAGTATAAGAGCAAATATTTATTTTTCGAAAATTTATAAATAATAAGATTTTAGGAGGATGTTATGATATCAAATAAAATGGCTGATTTAGTTGCAGGCAGTTCGTTGATTCGAGCTATGTTTGAAGAGGGGAAGAGACTTTCGAAAATTCACGGAATAGAAAATGTATATGATTATAGTTTAGGTAATCCTAATGTTGAGCCACCTGAAGCTATAAAAATAGCTATTAGTGAAATCTTAAGTGAAGAAGCGCCTGGAATGATACATGGATATATGAATAATTCAGGCTATGAAGATGTTAGGCAAGATATTGCAGAGTATACTAATAAAATAAATGGAACAAATGTTTCAAAGGACCATGTAGTGATGACATGTGGAGCAGCTGGTGGATTGAATATTACTTTTAAAACTCTCTTAAATCCAGGAGATGAAATATTAGTATTTGCTCCTTATTTTGGTGAGTATAGAAATTATGCTAGTAATTTTGATGCTAAACTTGTTGTTGTGCCGCCAGATACTAGCACGTTTCAACCAAATTTAGAATTACTGCCTGAATATATTAATGAGAAAACTAAAATAGTAATTGTTAACTCACCTAATAATCCATCAGGTGTTGTATACAGTGAAAAAACAATTATTGATATGGCAAAAGTTTTAAAAGATAAAGAAAAAGAATATGGTCATAGTATCTTCTTGCTTTCTGATGAACCTTACCGTGAAATTGTATATGATGATATAAAAGTTCCTTATCTTTTGAATTATTATAGTAATACAATTGTTGGTTATTCATATTCTAAATCATTATCTTTGCCGGGAGAACGAATAGGTTATTTAGTTGTTCATCCAGAGATTGAAGACCTTAATCAAGTTATGTCTTCATTAAATGTAGCTAATAGAATTCTTGGCTTTGTTAATGCACCTTCTTTGTTTCAACGTGTTGTGGCAAAGACTTTAGATGCAAGGGTAGATATAAATGTATACAAGAAAAATCGTGATATATTATATAATCATATAAGAGAAGTTGGATTTGAAGCACTTAAACCTGAAGGAGCTTTCTATTTGTTTATGAAAACACCTATTGAAGATGATGTTAAATTTTGCGCAGATGCAAAACAGTTTAATCTGCTATTAGTACCAGGTACTGCGTTTGGATGCAGCGGCTATGTAAGATTGTCCTATTGTATTTCATATGAACGTATTGTCAATTCATTGCCTGCTTTAAAGAAGTTATGGGACTTGTATAAGTAAAGATTTCAACAATATTAAATTGATAGAAATAAATTGATAGCTACAAGGAGTGAATTCATGATTACTTATGAAGTATCAACTGAGCCAGTGGGCTTTATAGTATATGCAATGTTAGATGGAGAAAAATTATCTCTAGGCGCATTTGCAAAAGCGGCATCAATAGAGATTCTCGAAGTGATGAAAATTATGACTTTGGAAGGTGGATTTAAAGCTGAACCTAATGATGCACTTGCTTTTTTTCTATTTGAAGATCGAGCTCAAGCATTTATTTTAACATTAAGTGATATGTAGAATTAAAACAGAATAGAATTAAAACAGAATAGAATTAAAAAAGTTAAGAATTAAAAAAGTAAAGGGGATTTATGAGTAAAATTCAATGGAAACCAGGGAATATGTTATATCCTCTTCCAGTAGTTATTGTGACTTGCGGTGAAACTACTGAAGAATATAACGGGATAACGATAGCATGGACAGGAACGATTTGTACTAATCCGCCGATGACTTATATCTCAATAAGACCTACAAGACACTCTTATGATATTATTAAACGTCAAGGAGGTTTTGTCATTAATCTTACGACAGAGGAAATGGCATTTGCGACAGATTATATTGGTGTAAAAACTGGAGCAAAAGAAGCTAAGCTAGATAAAATGAAATTAGACTATGATATCGGAGAGATAATAAAAGCTCCTCTATTAAGAAACAGCCCTGTATGTATAGAATGTGAAACAACAGAAATACTAGAACTAGGTTCACATCACATGTTTATGGCAAAAGTTGTAAAAGTTCATGTGGAAGAAAATTTGATGGATGATAGTAATAAATTTCATCTAGATAAGAGTAAACCAATTGTGTACAGTCATGGGAATTATTATGGACTAGGAGAATATAAAGGAAAGTTTGGATATTCTGTTTCGAAGAAAGGAAAAAGGAATTAAGGTGGGTAATAATGAAGTAATTAGTAAAAAGGCACAAGTTTATGATTACTTAAAACAAATGAAAATCGAATATAAAAAGGTTAAACATACCCCGGTTTTCACAATAGATGAAGCAAAAGCTTTAGGTGAAGTCATAGAAGGACAACAATGTAAAAACTTGTTCTTAAAAAACAAAAAAGGCAGGGAACATTACTTAGTTATTATGCCTGAGAATTTAGAATTTAATATTAAGGAATTTAAGGAAAAGTTTTCTTTGACAAATCCTTCTTTTGCATCTAAAGAGCGGTTGTATAAGTATTTAGGTGTTTCACCAGGATCTGTAAGTGTATTTGGCCTCTTAAATGATACGAATAAAGAAGTGAAGGTTTTTGTTTCAAAAGCATTTAATAAAAAAGAAGCTATAACTTTTCATCCAAATAGTAACGATGAAACTTTAGCTATTTCCTATAATGATTTTATTACTTTTATCGGAAGTTTAGAATATGAAATCAGGTTTTATTAACGATTAGTCATAGGAGGAATTTAATGTATTTATCAGAAGAAAAAGTAATAAAATTACTCGAAATTACTGAAAGTGTTGATAAAGAATTCAGGTCACAGGAACAATTTTATAAACGATTTATTGCTATTAATAGTTTAAAGCACAGTAAAAAAATCAATATTCAGGAAATTAAATTGTTAATGAAATTTATTAAACAAAATACAGGTTTGTTTTCACCTTTTCGAAATAATGTATTTATACTAAGTTCACTTTTAAGTATGAGCCGTAAAAAGCCAGAAGATGCGTTTATGAGAATGATTGATCATTTGAATTTATTAAAAAGTAATGGATTCAAAAAATCACAGTATTTGCCGATGACAAGTTATACTATTGAAACGTTGATGTTTGATGATAACATTCAAGACATGGCTATTCAAACAGAAAGTTATCGCGTGAGTTTACTTAATAAAGCTAAAAAAATATATGATGAAATGAAGTTAAATCACCCATGGTTAACAGGTGGAGAGGATTATCCATTAGCAATATTAATAGCTCATAGTGATAAAGATATTGATCGTATTGAGAGTATATATTCTAAACTCTATGAAGGTGGTCTTAAAAAAGGTAATAATCTTCAAAGCATGGCAAATATCGCATCTTTATCTGATATAGAAGAAGTTATAATCACTGAAAGAGTATTAGAAATAGTTGAATTTTGTAAAAATGAAGGATTTAAAGTTAATCAAACCATGTATTCAGGAATTGCTTTGTTAGCAATTGTTTCAGAACAAAAGGAACATATAGAACATGTTATTGAAACTACTAATATACTTAAGAAGACCAAGAAATATAGATTAATAGATAAGAACTTATTATTTATGTTTGCAGTAAACTTAGTAAGTGAAGATATTAAAAAGGAACTTAGTACAAAAACAATAACTGAAACCACACTAAGTATTACGATTGAACAGTTGATTATGGCGCAAACAGCAATTATGATAGGAGCAATTGCAGCAAGTACTGCTGCTACTACAGCAACTATTACCTAAGAAACAATTTACGTATAATATATTTTTTGAAGGAGGATTTTAATGAAATTAGATTTAAGAGATATGATTTTGGTTAGTTTGTTTGCAGCATTAATGGTAGTCGGTGCTTATATAAAAATACCTACTCCTTTTGGTGTTTATATAACATTTCAATTATTTTTTGCAATTTATGCAGGATTACTATTAAAACCTGTAGCTGCTTTTATGTCCCAGATTATTTATATACTTTTAGGATTAATAGGTTTGCCTGTATTTTCATCAGGTGGAGGAATTGCTTATATATTTAATCCGACTTTTGGATATATTATTGGTTTTGCCGTAACTGCTTGGATTATTGCATTTTTAATGAGTCGAGTTAAGGATATTAGTATTCTAAGAGTATTGAAAATTTGTGTAATTGGATACCTTACAACATATTTAATAGGTAATATATATTTTTATTTGATAATGAATTTAGTAGTGGGAAAGAATATATCTATATTTAATGTATTTAGTATGATGGTTATGTACATGTTAAAAGATTTTGTTTTATTGATATTGGCTTCATATACATCAACATTAATTATTCCGGTTCTTAGAAAAAATGAATTTGCAAGGGGGTAGTTAAATGATTGAAATACATGGAGAAACACCTAAATTTTGTGGTTCATGTGGTAATGCCTTATAGCAATTAGTAATAAATAACAAGTAAATTCCTTGACAAACGGAATTTACTTGTTATAATTAATTTAACTAAAACGTTGAAGAGATGAGTAAATTATTGTTGTTATAATAGAGAGGAAATTATTTTGCTGAAAGATTTCTTGTAACAGGTAATTGAAAACTAACTCTGAGTGGCTCTAACTAAGCCCGGTGACTCCGTTATCGTTTTTATAAGTGGTAGATTTCTACAATTAGGGTGGAACCGCGGGTAATCTCGTCCCTTGCAAAAGCAAGTGATAGAGGTTCTTTTTTTGATATTATTCTAAATTTAATGAAAATTTGTGGGATGATGATTTACTAATCTTACAAAGAAGGATCTCTGTACCACAATTGGATTGTGAGTTTAACTCACGTATAGGAGGTAAGGTAATATGATTATTACACTTAAAGATGGTAGTACTAAAGAATTTGATGGAAATAAGTCGGTACATGAGATAGCTAGAGGTATAAGTGAAGGTTTAGCTCGTGTATCATTTGGTGGAGAAGTAAACGGAGAAGTAGTTGATCTTCGCACAGTAGTTAAAGAAGATAGTGAGGTTAATATTCTTACTTTTAGGGATTTAGAGGGTAAGAAGGTATTCTGGCATTCTTCAAGTCACTTGTTAGCTCAAGCAATTAAGAGACTATATCCTGAGGCAAAACTTGCAATTGGACCTGCAATAGATAATGGTTATTACTATGATATTGACTCAGAAGTAATTATTACAGCGGATGATCTTGAGAAAATAGAAGGAGAAATGAAAAAAATAGTTAAGGAAAATTTGGACATTACTCGATTTGAACTTCCAAGAGATGAAGCGATTAAACTTATGGAAGAAAAAGAAGAAGATTATAAAGTAGAATTGATTAACGATCTTCCAGAAGATTCTATTATTTCATTTTATCAACAAGGTGATTTTATAGATTTATGTGCAGGTCCACATCTTTTTAGAACTAAGGATATTAAAGCTATAAAACTTATGAGTGTTGCAGGTGCCTATTGGAAAGGTTCTGAAAATAATAAAATGCTTACTAGGATTTATGGAACAAGTTTTCCTAAGAAGAAGGAACTTGACGAGTATTTAGTAAGACTCGAAGAAGCTAAGAAACGTGATCATAGAAAACTTGGTAAAGAACTTGAACTATTTACTATGTATGAAGAAGGTCCTGGATTTCCAGTGTTTTTAAACAAAGGTGTTCTTCTTAAAGATACATTGATTCAGTATTGGAAAGATGTGCATAAAGCTCATAATTACGTTGAAGTATCAACTCCAATTATCCTTAACAAAACTTTGTGGGAAACTTCAGGTCACTGGGGTTATTATCGTGAGAACATGTACACTACTGAAATAGATGGTGAGGATTATGCAATTAAACCAATGAACTGTCCTGGAGGAATGTTAGCATATAAAGCTAAAAAGCATTCATATAAAGATCTTCCAATTAGAATGGGAGAACTAGGATTGGTGCATCGTCATGAGATGAGTGGTGCATTACATGGGTTGATGAGAGTTAGAAGTTTCACACAAGATGATGCGCATATCTTTATGACCAGAGAACAAGTTAAAGATGAAATAAAAGCTGTTATTGATCTTATTGATGAAGTATATGCTAAGTTTGGATTCACTTATCATGTTGAGTTATCAACTCAACCAGAAAAAAGTATTGGAGCTAAGGAAGACTGGGATATGGCAACTGAGTCGCTTAGACTTGCTCTTGAGGAAAAAGACATGGACTATATTCTCAATGAAGGAGATGGTGCATTTTATGGTCCTAAGATTGACTTTCATTTGGAAGATTGTATCGGTCGTACATGGCAGTGTGGAACTATTCAGTTAGATTTCCAATTACCACAGCGATTTGATCTTGAGTATACATCACATGAAGACAAAGCAGAAAGACCTATTATGCTTCACCGTGTAGCATATGGTTCAATTGAAAGATTTATTGGTATATTAATAGAGCATTATGCAGGTGCTTTTCCATATTGGTTAGCCCCTACTCAGGTTAAAATTATTTCGGTAGCTCCTGGTTTTAATGACTACTGTTATGAAGTGGCTAAACAATTAGAAGCGCAGGGTACTAGAGTTGAAGTAGATGATAGAAACGAGAGAATCGGATATAAAATCCGCGAAGCTGGAATGCAGAAGATTCCTTACTTATTTATATTAGGTGAAAAAGAGCAAGAAGCAAAAACTGTATCAATTAGACCTCGTGGACAAGTTAAGAATGTTGAAATTAGTGTTGAAGAGTTTTTGGTTAAGGCTGATAAGGAAGAAATTTAACAGATGTAAAGAGTGAAAATAACCTTAACCATTTATAAGATAAAAAAAGGTGCAAATTTCTAAATGAAATGTGCACCTTTTTTCGTGAAACTAAAATATCTACATATTTTATGAGTAGAAATATACTCTGAAAATTAAAGTTATTTTCTTTCTGGTAACAATTCCTCGTTTAATAGTATACCTAAACGTTTGATACCGATTAGAATATTTTTTTCATTCATGTTTGAAAAATTTAGGCGCATAGTATTTTTGGTATCACTATTTGGAAAAAATGATCCACCTGGCACAAAAGCAACTTTATTCTTTACTGCTTTGACCATTAGAGCGTTTGTATCGATTTGCTCAGGTAATTCCACCCAAATAAACAATCCACCTTCAGGAACGGTATATTTTGCTTGTTTTGGGAATGATTTATGCATCATGTCTAACATTAAATCTCTGCGTACCTTATATACACTAATAAGTTTTTTGATATGAGTATCTAAATCGTATTTGTCTAAATATGCGGATAGCTCCCTTTGGTTGATTGAACTAGTTTGTAAATCAGAAGCTTGTTTAATAAGAATATATTTATTTAGAATTTCATCTTCAGCACAGACCCATCCAATTCTTAGACCAGGTGCAAATGTTTTAGAAAATGTACCTAAATACACAACACACCCCTTGGTATCTAAAGATTTTACAGCTGGTAAACTTTCGCCTTCATACCTTAATTCACCGTAAGGATTATCTTCTATTATGATAAGGTCATATTTATTTGCCAATGTGATTAGTTCTTCTCTTCTATTTAAACTCCAAGTTTTTCCAGAAGGGTTTTGAAAGTCAGGAACAATATAAATAAACTTGGCATTAGGATTGTCAATAATTGTTTGTTCTAAAATATCCATTTTCATACCATAATCATCTGTTTCAACTTCTCTAAATTGACACTGATAAGTATTAAAAGCATTGATTGCACCTAAATAACTTGGACTTTCGCAAATTACAATATCATCTGGGTCTAAGAAAATTTTCCCTGAAAAATCTAAGCCTTGTTGTGAGCCATTGGTTATTAATATGTTTTCATAAGTTGTTTTGACTTGCATTTTACTCATACGATTAACAATATGATTTCTAAGAGGTTTAAAGCCTTCTGTTGTGCTATACTGTAATGCTAATTTGCCATCATTATGAATGACTTCTTTAGAAACAGCTTCCATTGCTTCAAGTGGAAACAACTCTGGAGCAGGTAAGCCACCAGCAAACGAGATGAGCCCTTCAATCTGTGTAAGTTTCAATATTTCTCTAATTTCCGATGCTTTTATTGTTGTCATGCGCTCTGAGTATCTAGACATTTTTCCTCCTGTAGTGTGTAAAGTTTGACATGGAATTAATAATAATATGAATTTAATTTCATGTCAAGATAAGCAAGAATAATATATAAACAATCATTGTACTTGAAATAATACTAGTAAAAGGGTAAACTAAACTGAAAGTTAAAGTTAACAGGGAAGTTGAACAATTAAAAAGGTATTTAGTTTACTATATACAAGAGGTGTTTAAATGACAAAAAATATTCAGAATCAATTATTTATTATTACCATATTATTTTTCTTAATCGGAATAGTTCATATATCATTTTCCATAATAGGACTACTATGTTTTATACTACCCTTTATTTTGTATTACAAAACTAAGGATAAAGTTTGGTGTAAATATTATTGTCCAAGAGCGGGAATGTTTGTTAAGTTACTGAGCAAGATAAGTCTTAGAAAAAAAGCACCTAAGTGGCTAACAGGGCAAAGAATCAAGAAGATTGTTGTATACTATTTTGGAATTAATGTTTTCTTTGCAACTATGTCAACTATTATGACGTCCATTGGAAAAATAGAGGCTATTGATTATGTCAGATTTTTGATTGTTTTTAAAGCTCCTTTTGAATTACCCCAATTAATGGATATCAATATGCCTATGGGATTAATACATTTTAGTTATAGAATTTATTCTATGATGTTTACATCTGTAATAGTTGGTATTATCCTTGGAATTATCTATACACCTAGAATATGGTGTGTTATTTGTCCAATTCAAACATTAACGACAAAAAAAATGTAGTTATTGACTATAATCATTATTTTGATTATACTTATATGGTAGTAGAAGTAGAGGAACTTGTTTTTGAAACTATAATAATTAATACTCAAAGGAGAAAACGTATGAAAAAGTATTTTGAAGTAAACACAAAAACTATTGTTGCAACGGCACTTGGTGCTGCCTTATTTACTTTGCTTTTTATGTTTGTAAAAGTACCTTCACCTATTCCTGAAACGAGTTTTCAAACAGCTTACGGTCTTAGTGCATTCTTTGCTATGTTGTTTGGTCCAATAGCAGGTGGATTAATTGCATTTATCGGCCATGGACTTAGTGATGCACTACAATATGGATCACCATGGTGGAGTTGGGTTATCGCTTCTGGTGTTGCTAGTTTTATCTTTGGATTTGCTTTTAAAACATCTAAAATAGAAGATGGCGAATTCGTTCTTAAAGATATTATAAGATTTAATATAATTCAAGTAGTAGGAAATCTTGTAGCTTGGGTTGTTGTTGCACCGGTTTTAGATATATTAATTTATGCTGAGCCTGTTAACCTTGTATTTACACAAGGAATCATCGCTGCAGTTATGAATATAATTAGTGCTGGTGTTATTGGTACATTGTTATTAATTGCTTATTCTAAAACAAGAGTTAAAAAAGGAAGTCTAAATAAAAATGACTAAAGTAGCAATAAAGATTGATATTAAACAGTAAAATAAAGCAGGATATGTGGAAGCGAAAACTGCACTTCACGTATCCTGTTAATAATATGTGGAGTTATTATGAAAAATAAAGTAGTGGTAAAATTTAAAGATTTTTCTTTTCAATACTATAGTCAGGCAGAACCAACATTAACTGATATTAATATCGACATTAAATCAGGTGAAAAAATTCTTATTGTTGGACCTAGTGGAAGCGGTAAAAGCACATTAGGTCATTGTCTAAATGGTTTAATTCCTTTTTCCTATAGAGGAATTATGAAAGGCGAATTAGAAGTAGGCTCGCTAGTAACTAAAGATCACTCTATCTATGATCTTTCGAAGGTTATTGGCACAGTTTTGCAGGATTCAGATGGCCAATTTGTAGGATTAACTGTTGGTGAAGATATTGCCTTTGCTATGGAAAATGACGAGACGGTAAGTTCCATAATGCATACAAGAGTTAAATCAGTATCAGAAATGGTTGGTATGGATCAATTTCTTGGCTCTTCACCATTTGAATTATCAGGTGGACAAAAGCAACGCACGGCCCTTGCAGGGGTTATGATTGATGATGTTGATATAATTCTATTTGATGAACCATTAGCAAATTTAGACCCTGCAACAGGTAAAAGGGCTATTGAGATAATAGATGAAATTCATCAAACTACAGGAAAAACAGTAATTATTATTGAACATAGACTTGAAGATGTTCTTCATTGTCATATGGATAGAATCTTACTAATTAACGATGGAAAAGTTGTAGCAGATATGAATCCAGATGAAATGGTGTCATCGGATTTATTAATACGTTACGGAATAAGAGAACCATTGTATGCAACAGCACTAAAATATAGTGGTGTTAAAATTGAGAGTACTATAAAGCCAGGGCATATGAGTACTCTTAGTTTACCTCTAGTTAAAGAATCGATATTATCATGGGATGCAAAGGTAGAATATGAAATAATAGATACCAAGCATGAGGAAATATTATCGGTAAAACACTTGAATTTTTCCTATGATGGAACAAGAGAAATATTAAAAGATATTAACTTTACAATCCATAAAGGCGAAATGATTGCAGTGGTAGGAACTAACGGAGCAGGAAAGTCAACTATTGCCAAGGTTTTGTGTGGATTTGAGAAAGAAACAACAGGAACAATCAATTATCTTGGAGAAAGTATTGCAAACCTAAGCATAAAAGAAAGAGCCGAAATAATAGGTTATGTTATGCAAAATCCTAATCAAATGATTTCGAAAAATTTGATATATGATGAAGTGGCTCTAGGTCTTAGACTCAGAAATATCAGTGAAGAAGCTATTAAAGATAAGGTTGAACACGCACTTAAAATATGTGGGTTATTACCTTTTATGGATTGGCCTATTTCTGCTCTTAGTTATGGTCAGCGAAAAAGAGTAACGATTGCCGCGATTTTGGTGTTAGACCCTAAGATATTGATTCTAGATGAGCCAACGGCAGGGCAAGACTATAAACATTATAGCGAGATTATGAACTTTCTTGAAGAAATTAATGAAATGGGTATAACGATTATTATGATTACTCATGATATGCATTTAATGCTTGAATATACAAAAAGAGCTATTGTATTATCAAAAGGTGAGATTATAGCAGATGCTTCAACAGCAGAAGTAATGACAGATGACCTGATAATTGAAGCGGCTAATTTAAAAGAAACATCTTTATATACATTAGCAAAGGCAGTGAATATTAAAAACCCTACATCTTTTGTACAGCATTTTATAGAGTATGAACGACGGGAGGTGCGAGGAAGATGAGAACAAAGCTCTTTTCTTATAATTACTTAGATACGCCTATTCACAAATTGTCAGGATTAACAAAAATATTATCATTTTTATTATTAACATTTGCAGTGATGTTTTCTTACGATATTAGATGTATAACTGGTATAATGATTTTTGCATTTATCATATTTAAAATGGCGAAAATCCAGTGGTCACAAGTTAAGTTAATGGTCGTTTATGTAATTGTTTTTGTATTAACTAATGCAATAATCACCTATTTGTTTGCACCTGAACACGGGGTGGAATTATATGGTACAAGGCACGAACTCATCAAAATTTTTGGTCGTTATACAATGACTTTAGAACAACTTTTTTATCAAGGTACAAAATTAGTGAAATATGCTTCGGTAATTCCTTTTGGTATCATATTTCTTATGACAACTAATCCAAGTGAGTTTGCGGCATCTCTTAATAAGGTTGGAGTGCATTATAAACTTGCTTACCCTGTATCGTTAACATTACGCTACTTTCCAGATATTCAAAGAAATTACCAAGACATTAGTTTAGCTCAACAAGCTAGAGGATTAGAGATGTCGAATAAGGCAAGTTTAAAAAGTCGTTTTAAAAATGCTTTGATGATTATTATTCCATTGATTTTTTCTACTATTGATAGGATTGATGTAATTAGTAATGCAATGGATCTTAGAGGGTTTGGCAAAGGAAAGAAAAGAACTTGGTACAGTGGCAAGAAATTAGCAAAAATAGACTATATTGCATTAGGATTATCGCTTTTGATTTTTATGATTACTATTTATGTATCAATATTCATAAACCATAGTAGATTTTATAACCCATTTATTTAACAAAATAATTGTATTAAGGAGGAGATTTGATGAATAGTTTACTAGTTTTCCAAACAGATTTTACATATAAGGAGGGCGCAGTATGTGCTATGTATGGCGTTGTAAAAAGCGTCGAACGCACATTAGATATTATTGATGGTACACATGAAATACCAAGATATGATACTTGGAGTGCATCATATAGACTCTATCAATCCATGAAGTTTTGGCCAGAGGGTACGGTGTTTGTATCTGTTGTAGACCCAGGTGTTGGTACGCCTAGAAAGGCAAGTGTTGCTAAAACAAAAGACGGTTATTACGTAGTGACCCCTGATAATGGTTCGTTGACACATCTTGCAAAGTGGGTTGGTATAGATGAAATAAGAGAAATTGATGAAACAATTAATAGATTAAAAGGAAAAGGAACTGAAAAAGTTAGCATATTCCATGGAAGAGATTTATTTGCTTATTGTGGTGCAAGACTTGCTGCAGGTATTATCACATATGAACAAGTGGGAGAATCTTACCCAGTAGAATCAATCATTAGTCATTTAATAGTTGAACCAAAGATAAAAGATGGATATGTTCAAGGAATATTTGAAATAAATGACCCGAATTTTGGGAACCTATGGACAAATATTATGACAGAAGATTTTATAAAAGCCGGATTTAAATACGGTGACTACGTTGATGTGGTTATCAAGGAAAATGATGTAGTACGTTATGAGGCTAATGTTCTTTTTGAAAAATCCTTTGGATTTGCACAAAAAGGGGAGGTCATGATTTACAATAATGAGTTAATGAAAGTTTCTATGGCGATGAATCAGGACAGTTTTTTTGAAAGTCATGATCTTTCTTATGGACCTGAGTGGACGGTAACATTTAATAAATAAAATTGACGGAGGAATTATTTATGAGAAGTATTTTGGTAATGCAAAGTGATTTTGGGATTGTGGATGGTGCAGTTGCAGCAATGTATGGTGTAGCTCATGAAGTAGATATGGATTTAAAGATTTATAATCTTACCCATGACGTACAACAATATAATATTTGGGAGGCTTCTTACAGACTTTATCAGTCTATGGAATACTGGCCAGAAGGAACAGTTTTTGTTTCAGTAGTTGACCCAGGAGTTGGAACAAAGAGAAAAAGTGTTGTTGCAAAAACTAAAGATGGGCATTATGTGGTAACACCTGATAATGGAACACTAGTGCATTTAAAGAAATTTGTCGGAATTGAAGCTGTTAGAGAAATTGAAGAATCAAAACATAGACGACAAAACACAGAGTATTCACACACTTTTCATGGTCGCGATGTTTATGCTTATACAGGTGCAAAACTTGCATCAGGACAAATTACGTTTGAAGAAGTAGGTGAACTTCTGAGTGTTGAAGAAGTTCTTGAACTAGAAATAGGAGTTGTTACAAAAACTGAAAATTCAATTAAAGGAAGTATTGATATTCTTGATATTAGATTTGGAAGTTTATGGACTAATATTTCTCGTGAAGATTTCAGTGAATTAGGAATAGATTATGGCGATAGAGTTGAAGTTATAATACATAACGGAAACACTTTAGCTTATAATAATCGAGTGAGTTATGGTAAATCCTTTGGAGATGTTTATGTAAGTGAGCAGGTTATATATGTTAATTCCCTATATAATATGGCATTAGCAATTAATCAAGGAAATTTCGCTAAAGCATATAATATTGGCACAGGTATTCATTGGAGTATTGAATTTCGTAAAATTAGTGAATAATATGGCATATTATAGAATGTAAATAAGTAGATTAAAGACATTAAAGACATTAAAGACATTAAAGACATTAAAGACATTAAAGACCTATGGTGATTTATAATATATTAAAAAATGTATATTATAGAAATCTAAAGGTCTTTTTGTGTAAAAAAATATACATAGTGATTGAATTAGAGAAACTTAGTTTTGGCACCTTAAGCATAAAAATATGCTGACAGATAGTTGACAGAGAAAATTAATAATAATTGAGTTATAATTAAATTAACAAAAATGAAATAGGAGGAAATTATGTATTTTGTGTTTAGAGCATTAAAGTATTTAAGAAAAAAAATTGGGAAGACCATTTTTATGGGTATTATATTTTTTGTTATAGCAAACTTTGTTTTAGCGGGCTTATTGATTCAACAAGCAAGTAGGATTGCAGAAGAGAATACAAGATTAGCAATTGGAAGTGAAATTAATTATATACAAAGCTTTGATGCGATTGTTAAAGATCTTGAAAAGGGTGTATTAGATAGAAGTGTAATGGGCAAGATTAAAAGTGAGGATATTCTTAGTAGCGCAGATTTTACTATTAATGGAGCTCCAACAGTTAGTAATATAAAATTGGCAGTTGACTCAGAATATATTGATAGTTATCAAATATCTTATGAAATACAGGTAAATGGAGATAATTATACTCAAGTACAAATTGAAAGTGGTGGAGCAGATAATGGACTATATAATGTAAAACTGTATGAGAATAATATACCTGAGGGATTTGTATCCGGAACTGATAAACTTGTGGCAGGTAGAATGATTTTTGAAGAAGAACTTGAAAATGGTAGTCAAGTAATTATGATAGAAGAAAGATTCGCTTTACAAAACAAACTAGAAATCGGAGATATGTTAACAGTAACTTACCCTGAAGTAAATGGAATTTCGTATAAAATTGATCATGAAATTGTTGGTATATATACTTCAAGTGAAGAGGCGAGTCAGTCTATAATTCAATCAAGTAATGTGACGAGATTTTCAGCTAATCAGTTTTATGCCCCTTTATATATATTTAATTCAATTGGATATGATAAAGAAATAATAAATCACTTGGTAATAAACAATAATGTTATACGCTTAAAGGATCCAGAGGATATAGATGTCTACAAACAGAGTGTTGGGGATATGATTAATATGCGATATGGTGTATTAGATGCAAATGATGATCTTTATGATTCCTTAGTTGGTCCAATTATGATTGTAGGATTGATATCTAATATTGCAGTTATTGTAATCCTTATAACCGGAGGTCTTATTATTGGCTTGATTACAGCATTAACAGTTAATGAACGTAGAAGTGAGGTTGGAATTTTATTAGCAGTAGGTGAAAGAAAATCTAAAATAGTGATGCAGTTTGTTCTTGAGGTATTAATTATAGCAGTTATCACCTTTAGTTTATCTATTATTTCAGGAGGCTTTATTGGTAAGGAAATAAGTGAGAGTCCAATTGCTTCTGAGTTTATTGAATCGAATGAGGAAGACGTAAAATTAAATATAAGAGGTGGAAAAGGAGGATTTAGTAAAGAGAAAATAGAAGTGGATCAACCAAAACTAAAAGTAATATTAAGTATAGATATTATAGCGCTATTATTCCTGATAGGAATATTATTGACGGTAATAAGTACAATTATTCCAGCACTATATGTTATGAGGTTTAATCCAAAACAAATATTAAATAATAAAGTGTCATAGGAGGAGAATAATGTCAGTTTTAGAACTAAATAATATATCGTATGGTTATATTGACGGTAGTCAAAAAAGAATGATACTTAATAATTTATCTTATACTTTTGAAAAAGGAAAATTTTATTCGATTTTTGGTCCTTCAGGTTCAGGAAAGACAACACTGCTTTCTGTAGCTGGTGGACTTGAAAAAAGTCAGGAAGGTGAAGTGAAGTATGAAGGAACTAATATAAGCGATTTAGGACTGTCAAAATATAGAAGAAACCATATTTCTTTCGTTTTTCAGCAGTTCAACTTAATACCTTACCTAACAGCGCTTGAAAATGTTGTGAATATTATGAATATTACCGACAATAAACTTCCAAAACCTTATGAAACGACGGCACTAAATCTTTTAGAAAAATTTGGAATTGTTGAGTCAAAGGCAAAGCGTAGTATCCATCAATTATCAGGTGGAGAACAACAAAGAGTAGCAATAGCAAGAGGACTAGCAACAAATGTAGATTTGATACTAACAGATGAACCGACAGGTAATTTAGATATTTCTACGGAAAAGGAGATTATAAAGATTTTAAAATCTTTAGCAGAAGACTTTGGAAAATGTGTTATTGCTGTATCTCATTCCCTTGCAATAAGTGAATCAAGTGATATACATTTAGAATTGCTTGACGGAAAACTTTATGAGATAGATAGATAGATAGATAGATAGATAGATAGATAGATAGATAGATAGATAGATAGA
>JAOZKH010000114.1 GCA_029935405.1 Vallitaleaceae bacterium
ATTAACAGAGAGTGTTAGTAAATATTATCTCACATTGTCATCCATTTATCTGTTTTAAACGACAGAAGTTAACTTTAGAATCCTTAAAAGAGTTGGAATAGGAACTTGATTTGTTTTGTATATTTTATGATCTAAAAACTTATAAAAAAACACACAAAGAATACATACTTGATACAGTAATGATACGTTGAGGTTATATAATTAATAATGTAATTGAAAGCTTGCTGATCAAGCGATTTTTTTTGAAGTACAATCATTGTACAAGTTTATTTGAAATGGTTTAAGAACGGTATTTTCATATCGTAAGAAGCAGTTTGAGTTTCATGAAACTTATAGAATACATGTGTATAAAATAATAATTCTATAGTGAAATCGATTGAAGCATATGATATTCAAGATCTAACATGATATAAATTCAGATGTTTTAAAGATGCTTTTAGGACATTATCAGGCAGCAGTATTTATAGATGCGTTTGGTTTTGATTTAGAAGGAACGTGGAGATTGACTGATGAAATGTCTAATTTAATGTTATTTACAATTATTTATAGAGCAATGGTTAATTATATTACATGGTATGGCATGGTATAAATAAATTGTAAGATATCATACGATGATTCACGAGAAAACCGGAAAAAGAGTCTCGTTTAATAATTACGAATAGAGATCATTTGAAAAGCAATGTGAACTATTTAAAACTAGATTATATTTAGAAGGTTTAACACATGTATTGGGTAATTGAGAAATTATTGTTGATAACGACATTTATACTGAGAAGCTTTAATGGAAAGTATTGAGAAGAGAAGAACGTTAAATCTAAAAAATATATAAAGAAAAGAGGAATATTATGTTTGGCAATTTAAAAGAGTTACCAAAACCAATAGGGAAATATACTGTAGGCGTTTTGAAAACGGATTTCCTTGATAAGAGTAGACAGAAAGTGTTTTCTTTTGAAAAGGATGATGCTTTTAGAGAAATTCCAGTTGCTATTTTTTATCCATCAGATGGGACAGAAAGAAAAGAAACAGCGCCCTACGCATCAGTTGAAGAGATTGAAAGCTTGAGTAAAATGACGAAGGGATTAGTATCGAAAAAAACCAGTCAAACGAAAACTTGTTTTTATGATGAAGTACCTATTTCGACATCTGAAGAAAGGTTTCCTGTTATTATGTATAGTCATGGTTATGGTTCTTATCTTATGCAGGATGCTACCTTGTTAACAAATTTAGCCAGCTTAGGTTATATTGTTGTTTCTATTGGACATCCTTACGAATCTGGATGTGTAAAATATTTAGATGGTAGAGCGATCAAAATAAATGAAAGCATCATGAACGATAAAAAACCTTCAAAAGAAGATCTGAAAACAGAGAAAAAGCTGTATAAAAAACAAAAAAAATGTTCGGATGCTAAGTCAATGGAAATGGCTGTGATGATGAATGAAATCGTTTGTTCGTGTGATAGTGTAAAAATTTGGGAATCTGATTCGAGATTTATAGCAGACAAATTAGAGTTGTTGGATAAAGGGATTGTAAACTCAATACTTGCAGGTAAGTTAAAACTGGAATTAGGGATTGGCATAATGGGACATTCTTTTGGCGGTACAACTGCCGCACAAGTTTGTTTAAATGATTCTCGATTTTCATGTGGTATTAATCTAGATGGCGGAACTTATGGTGATTACTTGTATAAAGATATTAAGAAGCCATTTATGATTGTAGGAGGTGATTGGATAGAAAATCTTGCAAGAACGACATTTATACACAACACAGAAGATACCTATATGACAATTATAAAGGGGGCAAAACACTTTGCTTTTGCAGATGCTGTATTTATTGCAAGACAGATGAATTTACTTAATTTATTGGGTAAAAGAGATAAGTTTGAATTTCATGAAATTTATACAACGTATACAATTAAGTTTTTTGAGAAATATTTACTAGGCAATAAGAATATTGAGCTGAAAGACATAAAATATAATGAGGTTAAATTTATGGAGAAAAAGAAAAAATAGATAAGCGGCTTGACTTGGCATATATTTCAAATGGTCGTTATATGTCTTACTTAAGCTACATAACAATTCAAGTGAAATATTGTCGACGAAAGGGAAGACAGACTTTGAAAGCACAACTTAATTAATAAATTTATCGTATATAATTCAGCTGCAAAAGCAAGAATTAATATACATAATGATGTTGTGATGATGAAGACTGTCAGAGAAGCCTGTGGAGATGATGTTGTGATTCGTATGGAGGCAAACCAAGGTTTGAATCATCGTTAATTCATTTAAATTAATTAGAAATCAAACGAGAAACTAATTATCATTAGAGCATAGCATTGTTACCTTCAGCTGTTTCTTTTGTGGAAGTTATAAACAGCTCTAGAGCCAATATCTTTCTAAAGGGGAGATAATATGCTAGGTATGTAAATACGAGTAAGTTGAATGGTCGCAAAATTCTGCAAATAAGTAAATTGTGAGCATTTAAAAGGCGATGAGCATATGAATTTAGACTACTTGAAAAAATAAAATAGCTTTTTAGAAATATAGCACACAATCTCTTCAATTAGGGATTTAAAGGATGATAAAATTGTCGTGGGTGTGAAGGAGCAGTTGATGAGATGTTCACTAAAATGATTGAGAATTTGTGAGGTAATATATGAAGAATACTGTTTTGATAAAAAATGCAATTGTAGTTGATGGAACTGGAGTAAATGTTTATGAGAGTGATATTGCTATAGAAAATGGTAAAATCACCAAAATCGGAAAAAAACTTAAATTAGAAGCATCTATTGTTATAGATTGTGAAGAGCGATTATTCGTAGCACCTGGATTTATAGATACTCATAGTCATAATGATTTTTCTGTTTTATATGATCAAAGACAAGAATTTAAGGTTATTCAAGGTGTAACGGTTGACATTGGAGGTAACTGTGGGTTGTCACTTACACCGATTACAGAGAAGAATTATTTACTCTTAGAAGCGAGTTTGAAATTAGCCAGTGGTAATACGACTAGAGAAGAATGGTTAAAATTCAATAATGCATCAGTTTTTTTTGAGAGAATAGAATCTTATGAATTAGGTGTAAATGTTGGGTATTTTATCGGTCATGGCATAATAAGATCAGCAGTAATGGGTTTTGATAATAGAAGGCCTACTGAAAAAGAGCTGGATGAAATGAAATCGTTATTAAGAAATGCTATGGAAAATGGGGCAATGGGGATGTCGACTGGATTAATCTACCCGCCAGGTGTGTTTGCTGATACTGACGAGTTGGTTGAATTGCTTAAAGTTGTTAGTGAATATGATGGTGTCCATGCCTCGCATATGAGAAATGAATCTTATAAATTGATTGAAGCTATTGAAGAAATAATAAATATTGCTGAAAAAAGTGATGTTAAGACCTTGATTTCTCATCACAAAGCAGTTGGGATGGATAATTATGGAAAGTCAGAGGACTCGTTAAAACTAATAGATAATGCAATTAAAAGAGGTCTTAATATAAGACTGGATCAATATCCATATATAGCCTGTTCAACCTCTTTATCACAAACGATACCACCAGAATATCATGAAGGTGGGCAGACAAAATTAATTGAAAGACTAAAAGATAAAAAGATAAAAGGAGAAATAATTGATAAAATATTCTCTGATGACAATAGCTGGGACAATCTTATTCGTGAAGCGGGATTTGAGAATATAATGGTTATAGGTTGCCAAAATACACCTGAAGCAAACAATAAGAGCATCAAGCAATATTCAGACTTTAAAAAATTAACTGAGATTGAAGCGTTATTTGAGATTCTAATAGAAAATAATTGTGAACCGGGCTGTGTCGAATTTGCAATGTCTGAGTTAGATGTTGAACGAATTTTAGCATATCCATTCACTATGATTGGGAGTGATTCTGGTTATCCAACTGCTATAGGAGGACATCCTAGAACTACAGGTACTTTTCCTAGAGTCATAGGTAGATATGTAAGGGAAAAAAATGTTATATCCTTGGTGGAGTGCATAAGGAAAATGACGTCAATGCCTGCAGATTTCTTAGGAATTAAAAATAAAGGATATATAAAAGAAGGTTACGACGCTGATTTGACAATATTTAATTTTGATACAATCATAGATAAGTCTGATTATTATAATCCTAATGAAGCACCTTTAGGAATTGAATATGTACTGCTAGGTGGTAAAGTAGCTGTAGAGAAAGGTAGATTTATTGGAAACTTAGCAGGAAAGCTAATTAAAAAGGATATTACAACATAGAATACACCAATTATCAGAAGTACGAACAGGAGTTTCGACGACGGCTTATATAAATAAACGAGTAATTTAAGTGGTTGAAAAACTCTGTGATTGATTAAAGGTTAAACTTTATAAAGGAGATAAGCATATGAATTTAGAATTACTAGCAAAAAAAATAAATCAACTTCTTGAAAAATATGGCACACCATCTGTTCAATTAGGGATTATTAGGGATGACAAAATTATATTTAATCAAGCCTTTGGCTATTCAAATGTTGAAAGAAAAGAAAAAGCAACCAAAGATACAGTATATGCAATAGCTTCATGTACAAAGGCATTTGTAGCAATGGGCATTGCTAAGCTAGTAGATGAAGGAAAATTAGAATGGGATAAAACAATAAAAGAATATATCCCTTGGTTTGAAATGTATGATGAAAATGTATCAAAGTCTTTAACCGTTAGAGATATATTATGCCATAGATGCGGCCTGCCAAGACACGATACGGTTTGGTACCTCAATCCCAATGAGAATAGAGGACTCATAGAAAAACTTAAGTATCTAGAACCATCAAAACCATTTAGAACAACACTTCAATATCAAAACATTATGTATGCTTTAGCGGGTTATTTAATTGAAGAAGTAACTGGCACCTCATGGGGTGATTACATTGAAGAAAACATCACAAAAAGTATTGGCATGGAGGTTACAAGCTTCGGTACTGAAGAAGCCATTGGTCAAGGGGCTGTTGCAACACCGTATGAAAATGATGGAAAGGCAGTAAAATCAATGGATCACTATATGACTTATAGAGAGAATATAATAGATGCATCTGGTTCAATTTATTCAAATACAACAAATATGCTTAAATGGGTACAGTTTAATTTGAATGAAGGGTTTTATAAAGAGGAAGAGATTGTCGGAAATATAGAAGTCCTAGAATGCCATACACCTCAGATGATCAATAGAACAATGAGATCAAAAAATGTACCTGAAATTGATATGGAAAGCTATGGTTTAGGTTGGTTTATTGAAAGTTTTAAGGGGCATAAACTTGTATATCATGGAGGCAATATTAATGGGTTTGTTGCAATGGTTGCATTCATTCCCAAGTCAAATGCAGGATTTTGTTTTTTAATTAATGAAGATGAGTCTATTTTACAAGACATTTTGCATAATGCAATAACAGAATTTTTATTAGGTCATAATCGTTTTGATTACTGGGAAGAGGTTTTTGTTAAAGAACGTGAGAATATGACAAAAATGAAGAAAGACTCACTGGATAGTTTGATGACTGGATCTAATAAAGATGTACCAATGCCATTAAATTTAAATGAATATGTTGGGAAATATTCTCATAAAGCCTACGGGGATATTGAAGTAAGAATTAAAGATGAGGGTTTAGTTTACGAGTATGCAATACTTCGTGGTGAGTTAGAACACGTTAATTTAAACACGGTGTTTATGAAACTCCCGATTCTTGGAAACGTTCCTATGAAATTTAATGACAATATTCTAGGTAAAATAGTCGGGTTGAACCTCCATATAGAGCCTTCGATTCCAGATGGCATTGAGTTTGTTAAGAAGAGTTAAAGAGAGTGTCGAAACATCTATATTAGTACAGATGACGGATATATGGATTGCAAAGGTATAATATAGAGTAATAAACTTGAGGAAATAAAAGTTATATAGTTATAAAGTCAAAAGAAGATGCTTTTAATCTGAAATTAGATCCAAAAAAATCATTACTTATAATCACACTTATATTCATTTACACCTAGAATTAGTTTATATTAGAGATTTGTTTCGAACCTTTTCACAATATTTAGTAATAGGAGTGTTTTTATTAAGTAGAAGTAGCAATACTTCTTCGCTGAAATTAATATAAAAGATTGAAGCCATTTTGCAGTAAAACTCTGATGGCCAATAAGTAATCAGATGTCTAAAAACATCCAAAATTAAACAGTTATCGAAAGGAGAATTTTGTGAAAACAATAGTGGAAGAAGCGAAACAACTGCAGGAAGATTTGGTTGGTTATCGACGAGCCTTGCATCAAATTCCTGAACTTAGCATGAATCTACCCATGACAACAGCTTATGTAAGTAGTGAGTTGACAAAGATGGGCTATAAACCTCAGGAGATATGTCAATCTGGCATCGTTGTCACAGTCGGTGGAAAAAAAACGGGAAAAGTTATTTTGCTTAGAGCGGATATGGATGCTTTACCTATGGTGGAGGAAGCAGATGAAACATTCAAATCGACAAATGGCAACATGCATGCTTGTGGTCATGATTTTCATACAACTATGCTTTTGGGAACTGCAAAACTACTCAAACAGCACGAAGATGAGCTCAGAGGTACAGTTAAACTGATGTTTCAGCCAGCTGAAGAAACTGGAAAAGGAGCTAAGACGATGATTGAGGCAGGAGTCTTGGAGAATCCAAAAGTGGATGCGGCGGTAATGCTTCATGTAATCACTGGTTTGCCAATACCTACGGGCATATTTTGCCTTCCAGAAGCAGGACCAAGTACCTCGGCGGCAGACCGGTTTGAAATTGTAATAAGGGGCAAGGGTGGTCATGGTGCTATGCCAGAGACAACAATTGATCCGCTTAATGTTTTGTCACATATACATATTGCGTTGCAATCGATCAATAGCCGTGAAATAGCACCGGCGGATAGCGTTGTGGTAACTGTTGGTATGATGAGTGGCGGTACAACAGTTAATGTTATTCCTGATACGGCTGAGATGATGGGAACCATAAGAACATTCAGCAAGGCGAATCGTGAATTTATACCTGAAAGGATCAAGGCTATTGCAGAGGGCACAGCGAAAATGTTTAGAGCAGAAGCTGAGGTCAATATAATAAAGGAATGTCCTTCGTTAGTGAACGATCAATCAGTACTCGACAGTGTCGAAGAGGCGTTAATCGGCTCCTTCGGCAAACGGTCCCTTATAAGTATGCGTGATATGATGCCAGGTGGAAAGATAATGGGTTCAGAGGATTTTTCATTCGTCGGCAATGAAGTTCCAAGCGTAATGATGGGCATAATGGCTGGAAATCCTAATGATGGGCATAAATACCAGTTGCATCACCCGAAGGTGACATTTGATGAAGCAGTATTATATAGAGGCGCTGCGGCATATGCAAACGTAGCTTTGCACTGGTTAAGTAAGAACTGCAAGTAAACAAAGATGTAAATAAAAATATAGCAAAAGAGGTGTTGCATAAACTGTTGTTCATAATTTAGAAGAAGGATTAATATAGATAAATATACTGAACAAAGAAATGCCTGAGTTTGACACTTTGAATAATGCAAAACCCTACATATCGTTGATATTTCAAC
>JAOZKH010000115.1 GCA_029935405.1 Vallitaleaceae bacterium
TGTTGCATAGGTTGCATTTCCTTGACTATCTAAATCTACCAAGAGCACTTTTTTATTTTTAATATGGGCAAGACCGCTTGCTAATGCTTGTGATGTTGTACTCTTGCCAACCCCACCCTTCTGATTCGATATACTTATTATTATTGCCATAAATAATCCTTTCTATTATAACATGATACCACTTGTACACTTGGTATATATGATACCATACTTGATAGTATAACGCAGATTAAGCCCAGTGCGAGTACTTTATTTCATATCAAGTTTAATTTGATACCATTGATACCACTGGTATATCTGATACCATAAAATCACATATCAGTAAGCACTTGATTAACTAAACTAATTGAGTTTTCAAATATGATATTATATATCATAGACTGCATATATGCTTTAGGATTTTTTATTTTTGTTTTTATTTTGCCAAATTTGAATAAAAGCTCTTCGATATGTTTAGGAGTTAAGGCCAGCAGCGCGTGGGGTCAAGGGGTGAAACCCCTGCATGCTGTAAAATTAGACACGAAGTGGCTACATTTTACGTAGCTTGCCTTATTCTACAAACTCATGTATAGTAATAAATAAAAGGAGTTTGTAATGTCAAATAGAATCGCAGACAAACAATTAAACATACGATTGACAAATGAGGAATACGGTCGCATTAAAGCTCTTTCAGATCTGCAAGGGATGAATGTTCCGCAATACGCTAAACGCAAGTTAAAAAATGTACGCATGCAGGCGCCACTGGTAGACAGGACTACAGGGCTTGAGATACAGGCAGAATTGCGGCGTATAGGAGTTAACCTAAATCAAGTGTCCAAATCTTTGAATAGTGGGAAAGATCCCTCTAAGGGGCATTTAAAGGCGTTAAACATTATGAGAGAGGATCTAAAGAAAATATGGCAATCATTCAGCTAGGCTCAACCAAAAGTGCAAATGCTTTAATTAACTATGCGGATGATAGACGAGCAATAGAACGTAGCGGTGTTAATTGTGATGTGGATATGGCTAAAGAGCAATTCAAATTTACGCGTGATTATTTTCATAAAAACAACGGTATCCAAGCGTTTCATGTTATTCAATCGTTTAAACCTGATGAGATTGATTCACAAAAAGCAAATGAAATTGGTTTAGAATTAGCGGAACTGATAGCACCGAAGCATGAATGTATTGTATGTACGCACACAGATAAAAACCACATACACAATCACATAATTATCAATAGCATAAATTTTGAAAGTGGTTTGAAGTACAATAACAACAACAAAAAGCTATATGAAATCAGGGATAACAGTGATAGTTTGTGCAAGAAAAATCAGATTTCTGTAATCAAAGAAAATAATGCAAAGGTGAGATATACTCTCGCCGAAAAAAGAATAGTTGAAAAAGGTAAAATTTCGTGGAAAGACGAGATTAGAAAAGCTGTAGATCGACAAAAAATACAATCAAAAAATCAAACGGATTTTAAAAATCGAATGCTTGAAAATGAAAATATATATGTCAAATCTACAAAAAAAACAATGACCTTTGAGAATGAAAACGGAATGAAAGTAAGAGCCAAAAAACTTGGTCAAAACTATGAAAAGGAGCACTTAAGCGATGAGTTTGGAAAGTCACTTGAAAGAGAAAAATCAAGAGGATATAAGCGAGAAATTACTGGAGATGCTAGACGTAGTCAAGAGCTATCTAAAAGTGCAGAACGATTCAGCGACAGTAACAGAGATGCAGGTAAAAAACGAGATACAGTCACTAAGAGAAATAACGGATTCGACAAGCGAGAGATTGACGGAGTTATTGAAGAAACAAGAATTAACCTTGGAAGAAAACAATATATCTCTGGAGGAGAATACAACTCTAGCGTTGAACGATTTGAAGAATTCGAACACAGAAGTAGTAGAAAAAATGGAGCAAATCAATCAGCTGCTGACCAACAAGATGAGCATGCAGATAAGCAAAGCGACAAAGTGGCAGGCTCAGCTAGGAGAGAAGATATTAAACTCGAGCAATCAACTCGAACAAGACATTTTGATCTTGAGAGGTAAAGTCAATAGATCGTCTATTTTGGGTAATTGGCTTGACGCTTTTAAGTATGGTACTGCGTGCATTATTTCGCTTGTAATAGCACATATAATATTCTTTTGGCTGTTATATCCTTGGCTTTCTAATTTTGCATGGTTTACTTTCTTGGTCAAATAACATTACAACAAAATATAATTATATATTTCCCTCTAACTTTTTAAGATTTTTTTACAACAAGAACACCATTTATAAATGGTGTTCTTGTTTAGCTTTTAAAATTGCTGAATAGTTATGTTATTAAAACATATCATTATCATCAAGTGGTATTACATCATTTGGTGATACAATATGTTTTTGCGCATTTGTCGTGTTTAGCTGAATCACTTTAGTCGGTACGACTGTTTGCGTTTGTTGGATTGATTCACCTTTACTTGAACCCTTTACAAGTTTATTAAGTTCATTTACTACACCTGTAAGTGCTTGAGCTTGATTTTGTAATTCTTCTGCAGATGCCGCACTCTCTTCAGCTGATGCAGTATTTGCTTGAACGACTTGCTCCATTTGCCCAATTGCTACTGTAACTTGTGCCGTTCCCTTAGCTTGTTCATCACTAGCAGTTGATATTTCACCCATTAACTGGTTAACATTTTCAACCTTTGTTATAATTTCATCAAGAGAAACATTTACGTCTTCACTTATTGTAACTCCTTGCTGAGAAAGCTCGATGTTTCTGTCTATTATTGACGCAGTGTCTTTTGCCGCCTGTGCACTTTTACCAGCAAGATTTCGTACTTCTTCTGCTACAACAGCGAAACCAGCACCAGCCTCTCCTGCTCTTGCTGCTTCTACTGCTGCATTAAGTGCTAACATGTTTGTTTGGAATGCTATTTCATCGATTACTTTGATTATCTTTGAAATTTCAGCACTTGATTTTTTTAGTTCGTCCATTGATTTTGTCATACCCTGCATTTTCTTTGAACCTTCGGAAGCTACTTCGCTTGCTTCTTTCGAAAGATCATTTGCCTGTCTGGTGTTTTCTGCATTTTGCTGTACCATAGCTGAAGTTTCATCCATCGTTGCTGACGTTTCTTCAATCGATGCCGCCTGCTCTACAGAACCCGCAGCTAATTGCTGTCCTGCACTAGCCAGTTGTTCCGACGCGCTTGCTATCATATTTGCTGTATTTGCTAATGAGCCCGTTGTTGTTTTCAACTTTCTAATAACCTGCAGTATCACTAGAATAGATATCAAAATTCCTAGAATAGTGCCCACAATCGAAACTGTAAGAATGATAACTTTTGTTCTTTGTTCAGTCAACATCAATTTTGCGGCAACTTCAACATCTTTTTCAGAAAAATTATTTATAAAATTGTCCAAATAAACCCACACATCATCTAAATATACTTGAATCTCATCCCTGTAGTATTGATGAGCACCTTCATCATCATCATTAGCAACATACTCGTCAACAATAATAGCAGAACCATGCAGCGCCTTATGAATTGGTTCGAGTTCACTAATAATTTCGTGAATTTCATCATCGTCAAGATATTTAATTTCATCGGAGTATATAAATGCTCCTAGGGAACAATTTTCAGGATCGGTTTCTCCATTAAAAGGCTTCCTTTCATCTATTGAAGCTCTTAGCTCCATAGCCCAAATAAGATGATTATTTTTTATTGCGAGTACTTTTTCAATTCTTTCATTTGCAACTGCTAATTCTTGTGAGAGCGATGTTATATTTGTTATTAGAACAAATGAAACGGTAGATATTGTGATTAAAGCAATTATAAGAATTGCTATTGGTATTATTAGCTTTTTTGTTATGTTAAAATTTCTCATTTTTTATATTCCCCTTTTTATACCTCATCAAGTATTTTTATCTCACCTGCAGATAAGATCTTATCTGCATCAAGAATCATAATAACTTCCTCTTTTACTTTTCCCATTCCCATTAGGAAGGCTTGGTCTACATCAGTTCCATACTGTGGTGGTGGTTCAATCTCAGCATCACTAATATCTAATACTTCATTCACTGTATCAACTACCAGTCCACTTATCCTGGTTGCGTTTTCTGTTTCTAATTCCACAACGATTATCGATGTTCTTTCATCATAGCCTCGCTCTTCCAAACCAAATTTAAGCCTTAAGTCTATTACCGGTATAATCTTACCTCTTAGATTTATTACACCCTTAATAAAGTTTGGTAGTCTGGGAACCTCTGTTATCGCCATCATTCCTATTATTTCTTTTATTTTCAGAATAGGAATTGCATAACTTTCCTCGCCGAGCACAAATGTTAAAAATTTGTTGTCTTTTACCGCCATCTTCTCACCTAATCTCCTTTTATTTATTTTCCATTTTATTTATCAGATTCTTAGCTTCTAAATATTCCTGGATGTGTATTTTTTCATTATCTGCGATTAAATCATTGATGAATTTATTTCTACTGATGCCTTTAAGTTTGCTTATAATAGCGACATACTCCATATTTTTGGGTTTTAATCGCAGCGACATACTACATCTTTTTTCTTTTTCTTTCTCATCTTGATTTTGTGACAAAAATGATTTAGAAGGGCTGTTATTTATTGGATTTTCAACCACAAAACTTTTTTTAGCCATTTTATAATATCCTTTCTAATAATTCTTCCATGAAGTTTTGATAATCTGTAGCAGCGTTACTCTTGGACGAATAATTAAATATATCTTGTCTTATCGCTTGAGCTTCTTTAATCGCTATACCCTCTCTAATAACTGTATCATATAAAAATGTACCTATTTGCTGTGCTGTGTCATTAATCATATCTTTCATTTCGTTACTCAAAATTGTTCTAGCGTTAAATCGAGTCAATAAAACACCCAGTAACTTTAAATCTTTATTGCTATATTTTTTTATATTATTACAAGTATCCATAAGCATCCCGATCCCTTGCAAGCTGAAAACATCGGCTTGTGATGGAATAATAATATAGTCACTTGCGGTTAGAGCGTTAACTGTTAAAATTCCTAACGCTGGAGGAGTGTCTATAACAATAAAATCATAATATGATTTTATCTCCTCCAGTGATTCTTTTAGTTTATACTCTTTCCCAACTTCTGTTAATTCAACATCTAATTGAGTAAGTTTCTTAGATGCAGGAAGTATATCAATAAACTCTGTTTCATAGATTGCATTTTTTATATCTACCATCCCTCTCATAACTTCATAGACGGTCATATCAATATCTTTTTCGCCTGTTGCATAGGTTGCATTTCCTTGACTATCTAAATCTACCAAGAGCACTTTTTTATTTTTAATATGGGCAAGACCGCTTGCTAATGCTTGTGATGTTGTACTCTTGCCAACCCCACCCTTCTGATTCGATATACTTATTATTATTGCCATAAATAATCCTTTCTATTATAACATGATACCACTTGTACACTTGGTATATATGATACCATACTTGATAGTATAACGCAGATTAAGCCCAGTGCGAGTACTTTATTTCATATCAAGTTTAATTTGATACCATTGATACCACTGGTATATCTGATACCATAAAATCACATATCAGTAAGCACTTGATTAACTAAACTAATTGAGTTTTCAAATATGATATTATATATCATAGACTGCATATATGCTTTAGGATTTTTTATTTTTGTTTTTATTTTGCCAAATTTGAATAAAAGCTCTTCGATATGTTTAGGAGTTAAGGCCATTACAGCTGTTTGTATTATATCTTGTTGTTTTTCAACACCATTGATTATTGTTGAATTGCTAAAATACATGTCGAGAATATTTAGTTCGATTTCATCGACTAAACTTTTTTCGTATTCGTGATTATCTTTAATCTCTTCAAGTTTCAATTTTTCTTTTAATATATTCTTTAGGGCTGGTATATCCCTTACTGAATGTTCTTTTTTTATGATTCTTTTATTATTAGTATTTAATTTTTTTTCTATAATTACTTCTTTTTTGACTGACTGACTGACTGGTTTAGTTTCCTTTTTATTAGTATTATTATTATTAGTATCATTAGGGGCGGTTTTTTCGCATTCTGGAATACTGTTTTTCCGCATTCCAGAATCGTTGTGTTTTTCTTCTGTAAATTTCTTCACATAAACCAAGTTTGGTTTATTTAATCCTTGTCTTTTTTCCATGATCAAATCTACTTCTCTAAGCTCTTTAAAAAGTTTGGTCACTTTATCTTTTTTGAATCCTAAAAGTTTTTGTGTCTCAACTCGACTAAAAATTATATATACTCTACCTAGCTCATCCGCCCAGTTGTTTTTTTTGGATAAGCCTACCCGATCTAACAAAACTCCATATAATAATTTTGCGTCTGTTGAAATATTCTTATATTTTGGCTCAGTAAATAGCATTTTGGGAATCCTAAAAAAAGTAAACCCATCCGCTTCGTGAATTGATATAAATCTTGACATAAAAAATCCTCCTAAAAATTTGGAGGTCATAACTCTTGATATTCTTCTAAAATGTGTTTATAATGAACACATGGTGGATGAATGAGCTGTTTCCTCAATTATTCGCAGAAAGTGCTTCTACACTTTCTACCTTAGCCATAATCATACAACCAAAAGCCAATTCTTGCAAGAGAATTGGCTTTTTTTCATTTTCCATAATCAAAAGCTTAATGTGCTTTATTTGATTATAGATAAATTTAGCTCATATTATTTCTATTTCTTTATATACCATATCTACTACTTGTTTTAATAAGTCGCTCGGCAACTTTTAGTTTTTCGAACTTTAGCTATGGTGTGCTTTATTATTAGCGTCTAAATAATCAATTAGTGCATTCTGAAAAACCTTGGAGCAGTTAACTCCATCTTCATCAGCCATATCGGCAAGCCACGCAGGCAATGATAATGTTTTCTTAACAAATCGGTTGTTTATTCTCTCTCTAACAGCTGGCATAAAAACCTCTACAATATGCGCTATTTCTCCCTCTTCCAGCTTTATATCTTTCAATGATGAAGATTGTGGAATTTCATCTTTGTCTTGCTCTAATCCCCAAACATGCAAGCCTAGTGCTTCTTTAGCGTTGTTCAATGCACCATTATTCGAATCAGCACATGAAAAACAACCTTCGAGATCAGGAAAAGAGATCGAGATGCCATCATCAGCATAGTCAAATACAGCTATATAAGCATAACGTTTTTTCATAATTATTTACCTCCTCTTTCTTTTTAAAAGGGGTGCTAAGACTACTTTAATGTAATCTTAGCTTGTTTCGCGATACTTTTAAGCGTTTTGATTGGAAAATCTTTCTTTGGATGAGGAATGGTTACCTTACCCTTTTTACTGAGGTGCTTATATTGGTGATGATCACCGTCACAAGCTACCTCAAACCAACCATCTGCTTTAAGTATCTTCACAAGTTCCCTAGATGAATAACTCTTCATGAAGTCACCCCTTACATTTATATTAATACGTAATTAATTATGTGTCAAATATTTCAAATTTTTATTTATACTGCCCACTATTGTTGCATAGGTTGCATTTCCTTGACTATCTAAATCTACCAAGAGCACTTTTTTA
>JAOZKH010000116.1:0-2138 GCA_029935405.1 Vallitaleaceae bacterium
CGTCAATTATCAAAATATCGTAGTCTTTTTTCACAACATCATTAGGACCTATAACCATAGCTGCTGATAAACCCTTGATATTTTTAAACACAGCTTTCAACGTTTTTCTTAAAGATGTCATGGGCACAACCAAAGCAATACTACTATTATTTATTGCTTTCATTTGAATCAAATACTTCACTAGAAAAACAGCAAGTATTGTTTTGCCAGATCCTGGCTCTCCCTTTATCATATGAGAACTTGCATCTTTTGTTAGAATCGTTTTAGTAATATCTTTTGCAATAAGTAACTGCTCCTCAGTAAGTGCCTTATAAGGTGAAAACTTAAAAAGATCACTATTTCTGATTTGTAATAAAGATTTGTCTGCAAGCTTATTTCGCATAAGCTCTTTCCAAATAAGTTCAAACTTAATATCATGATATAAATCTTTATTATAATAACGATGATTTTGCAATCCACCGTTACCATTTTGAAGCTGAAACTTTCCATCAGCTGACATATGACTAATTAGAAGCGCTTCGATATCAAGAACCGCGGACTTATTAAATTGCTTATCACCTATTATATGAATCCGCTTCAGCTTACTTCTCTCTGGCCTTTTCATATGTTGATTACTTCGTTTATAAACATCTGTAGTTTCACCTACATAAGCTTCTTTATCGCCTTCAAGTATATAAACTACAGGCCAATTATTTCCATAGGTGGACATCTTAACTTTATGTAATTTGCTTTTATCGTATTCGAAACTTTCTACGACCTTCATTTGCTTCACCCTGTCCCCTACAGTTTAAATGCTTTTTGCTCATCCACTATATTTTACGCCATTTATAGGTAAAGTTCAATGCATAAGTCCTATAGTGAAAAATATAAAGATTTTAAATATTTTATTGAATTTTATTTAAGTTCAGATCCTAAAAGCCATTTCAAAACATTTATCTGCTTTATTCCATTATGAGACATTTCTGGATCCTCTACTTCTTCAAGTCTTTCATATCCAACTTGTGCAAGCCATAGTTTAAATGGTTCTGCTTTTGGTGAAGGAATCGACTGAATTAATCTAAATAATTCTTCTGTATTTACCACATCCGTTTTTCTCATTTTGCCATCAGTGGCTTTCATTTTTAAAGCGTGACAATTTGTCACGGTTTCATTTCCTTCTTTTTTTAATCTTTCTTTTAATTTTCTCCAATACGCTGGTGGATTAACACTTTCACTTGTCTTTTCCTCTACAAAAATATCATATTCATCAATCAACCGTTGCTCCATAGTGGTAATAATACCAACATCATCAACCTTTCATTCCCAATCTTCGTAACTATATTGTTCTGGAGCTTCACCTTCTATCTCCCATATCTCACATTCTTGAGAGTGTTCATCCAATATACGTTCCACTGTAATCTTAAAACGCCACTGATCTCCAAAGTCAAACATATACTCGAACTGCATTCCTTCATATAACTTAAGTTCTGCCAAGGTGACTAAATCTGTTTGCCATATTTCATCACGACACTCAGGTGCATAGTACATTACTTTGCATGTTCCTGCACCCATTTGAAAATAATAAAGGTGATCCCTATCAAAATCAATACTCTCTTGTATTAAATCATGTAAATCCTCAAGGGTAAACTGGTCGCCTATTTTTAATCTCCTTATGCAAGAACCAACCATTACTTTAAATTCTATTGTTCGAAGTCCTTTTTCCAATGGATTCGTCCAAAAATTTATTAACTTCTCCTCTATAGCATCAGAGTTTTCTCCCGCTATTTTCTTAACCTCTGACAACACGGTAAATAAATGATCTATAAAGAAAGAAAAGTTGTTTTCAATATCTAATATTTTTTTTAGGGAATATCCTTCTTCACTTTGATACAGTTGTTTTATTCGAAATTTATTTTCTTTTTCTATATCTAGTTCATCTAACCACTCAATACGAATTAATTGAAACAATCCAAAGAGACGTATTTCAGGACTATATCGTTCTCCCCAAGGCGCTTTTACCCTTGTATTATAAGGGTTGGTTAATTTTTCCCCTACCTTATTCATAAGCTTGAATAACTGATTTCCCCCAAATGATGAATAAGAATAACTCAAGGCCTCATGATATTCCCCAATCCATACAGAAACCATAAGAATATATT
>JAOZKH010000116.1:2238-7500 GCA_029935405.1 Vallitaleaceae bacterium
TAACTCAAGGCCTCATGATATTCCCCAATCCATACAGAAACCATAAGAATATATTGTTCCATTGCCGACAATTCAGAAAAAAGCTGATATCTCTCGGTTCTTTGAAAGGTCAAGCCTAAACCTTTCTTCTTTAAAACTCGCAAGATATCTGAACGCACCGAAAAGAAATAAAAAAAGTCAATAACGGTATAGTTATCTTGTGTTCTTCCCTTTGATTGAAATTTTTCGCTAACTATATCAAATCGTTGATTTAAAGCATAACAATCCTTTTTTCCAATATGTTCAGTACGCTTTGATAACATCACTTCATTTTCATCCAAATAATCTATAAATTTTTGGTAGTCATTTTTTAATCTTTCGGCTGCATTTTCAAATATATTCATCTTATCTTCCTTTCACTAATCGGAGTCATTTTTTCAATTACCCTTATTCCAAAGTAAGAATAATTCCTTTTGTGCTTTTTAATTCCCGGTATTCATCTTGGAATCCTTTTTTTGCACCACCGCCAAATTTTATGTTAAACGGTGCAATGAGACTGTCATAAATAATTCGTCCTTCAAAGGGAATTAGAACTGTTTGAACCATTAATGGTAGCGCAAAACTCGGGAACATTTCTTCAAAAGGACTTACGATTCCAGTAGCTCCATAGATATTCTTATTTCCCATAAATATGCTATACTTTTTAAGATGTTTAAGTAAGATAAACTTATCTGAAACACAATTTCTCCAACTACTTACAAGTGCTAGATCCGTTTCGGAAAATTGAAGGCAATTACTATCAACTACCTCATCTATTACGGTATTATCTAACCATAATCTGTCACGTATAGGGCTTATTTCTTTTGGATTGATACCGGTTGAGTGACTTAGTTTATTAAGGTCAGGCACGATGTTGAACTTGGTGTTTGTATAGTCTAAAAGTTTAAACCAAATATTATAAAACCGTTTAGCATCTTCTTCATTTAAATTCATTTATTTTTCCCTCATTTTCTAGTTGTATTTTTGAAATAATATTAAACATATCGATATCTTATTTAAACAAAAATCAGCTCTGTCACTACACAATGGCTTTAATCCTAAGGAATAGTCAGACTTTTAGTGTTATTGTATGGTCACAGTCACTCAGTCACTTTTTTCTTTCCATTACCTATCCGTTCAATTACATTCTTTTCTTGCAAAGTTTTTAGTAATTTTACAGCCATTGCTTGGGATAACTTATAATTGGCGACAGGCACCAAGTCCTTATTTTTTAGGTTTATGTTTTTTCGCTTCATATAGATCAACATCTGCACGTTGAATTAGATGTTCTATTGATTCTAGTCTATCATATTGAACAATACCCATGCTTATTGATACTGATTTATCTGTTACCTTATGAATATCTAAATTAAGAATGTCTCTTAATTTTATTGCCAAAAGTTTTGCTTCAAAATTATCAGTACCTGGAAGTAAAATAAGAAATTCATCACCACCATATCTAAATAAAATATCGTTTAATCGAATATTTACTTGAACTATTTTACAACGTTGCTTTAAAACTTCATCCCCTATAATATGTCCATATGTATCATTTACGATTTTAAAATCATCAACATCAAACAATATTAATGACATATTTGTTTTATAGCGACAATCCCACTTCATTTCCAATTCTATAAAATCATACATCTTATTTCTATTGTAAGCCTTTGTCAATTTATCAAAGTAAGTAATTTGATCAACTAGAGAGGGCCAAACATTTTCATCAGCAATTTGTTTGTTTACTAAAAACTCGGTCTGTATATTAAAGAGTTCCATCGTTAACTCCATTACAGCACTATAAGATATGCCAATTTCAACACAGCCAATACTTTCATCCTTATAGAATAAAGGATATACAAACCGATAGCCATTTAAAGTCTTACCTTCCTCAAATCGTTCTCCATAATCAAGTCGTCCTATATCTCTAATATCATCTTGCCTCACCATTGCAATATTTTTGTTGTGTTTCAACCCTAGTACTATCTTACTATTATTTGTATGAATTCACAAGAGTTTATTGATTTATGGTTGCTCAATTTAATATATGTTTCTTACCGAATTATTGATTAACTCATTAAATGATTCTACTTCTTCAAATATTCTTCAAATTAAATAAAAACCTGTATTAATGAAATGACTAAATTATTGTCATTTTATTTAACACAGATTTTTTTATGTTATTAACAACATTTCCGTCCCTATCACGACACAACAGCTGCAATTTCAAAGTATTGTCAGACTCTTTTTGTTATTGTGTGGTCCGTGTCACGAAAATTTGCTTATTCATTCTACCTAATAAGTTTCTAATATTGCTAGTTTAGCATAGTCATAATCGTTATGAATATCTTTGTAAGTAAGTATTTCAGCTAAAGTTTCGCTAACTGTTTCAGTATCTCCAGCTTCTATTGCTACTTTTATTTCTTCTCTAAGTCCTTTAACAATTAAGTTGCTCGCTTCATTTTCAGCATTAAGTGGTTCGATTTCAGCACGATATGCTTCTTTTAGCTCAACATATTCATCTCTGCGACCTACAGTATATGCTTTAAATGCTTCTGCACCTTCTTTAACTGCCATTGTGCCTTCTTCTACTGCTAATACGAGTTCTACTTTTAATGCTTCAAGGCCTATCATAGTTTCATTGTGATATTCCTCGTGTTTAGAATAATTTGTTGAAAATAATATTCCATGTACTAGGATATGTTCGTCAAAGTTAGCTTGATATGCTCCAACTAGTTCAGGTGCCCATTGCAAGTACCATTGCCAAAATAATTGTTAATATCAATACATTTCTTTTTGTTTTCATAATTTTTCTCCTTACATAAGTTGGGTTGATTGAGTTATCTATAATTGTTTTGTTGCTATAAAGTAATTATAAGATAACTTTTAGGGAGAAGTATGTGAAAAATGTGTAAAAAGTGTATAAAGATATTTAATATGCCATTAATTCTTTTTTTGGTATTCCTAACTGTTTGCTTATTGCTGAAAGTAAGCCTTTAGAGATCAAATCTTTATCTTTATTATTGGTGTCGGACACGTTAGTCTACTTCAATTGTCTTACAATTGTTTGAATTGTGTCATGACAGGGGCACTAATTTCCGAAAGTTATTTTACCTGGTTAAAATATTCTTCGCTTACACCTAATTGTCTTCTTAAAATTTCTTTCCATAATCTCTTGGGTATTTCTTTGGACCCTCTAGATACTTTAGTTCTTCTAATTTCACCATTCTCCATAACTTTTCGATAGAAGTAATGATCAGTATTCTTATATAATTCCCATCCATCATGCTCGCAAAATCGTTTCAATTCTTTCCACCTAGGCATATCAGTTAACCTTATATATATTAAAGTCTTCTCTAAGAAGATTTCTAGATTCAGTTTGACTAATTACTTTATACACGTATGGGAAATGCTTCTTTCTATTAGGGGAATTAAAGTACATTGCAAAGTTTTCCATGTATTCATCTGCATACTCCATCAAATCATTAATAATAGTATTAACTAATTCGATTTCATTTGTTTCATTAGCAAGTAAATCTAATTCTTCCAGAACTCCAGAAAATGACCCATCTTCCTCACTAAGTATCTTCAGTGTCAAATGATATCCTTCAAGTAGAAAATTCAATTGCTCTAATGACAGTACCGATAACGTATCTCTATTTCTTTTAATGATAGATGGCTTTTCACGAACTACCCCATCAATAAATTCACTCCAATTTTTACGAACTTCAGTTGCTTTTTGAGTTTGATACATTAAAAACACCTCCTTGGTGATTTAATTATACCACAATCAGCCCACGTACACAACGTACGTTATGTACGTGGGTGTCTCAAATTCAATTACTGTAAATCTTATGCATATTTAGACTAATACTTAGGCGTTAAAGGCAAACCAATTAATAGTTGTTCACGAAAGTTTTTGGGTAATTCATTTCTAGGAGGTTCACATGAACGAATATGCAACAACTATTTTAACCCATTTGACAGAATCTCTTCTACTATCACATCAGATTCAAAATTATTTGTTATGAATCCTGATTCTGATTTTACAAGAAACCGGAAATTGAATCTTCAAGAAATGGTTCGTATCATCCTTTCAATGGGCGGACAAAGTTTGAAACTGGAGCTTCTAAACTACTTTCTCTTTAGTACTGAAACCGCCACTAGTTCGGCTTTTGTGCAGCAACGAAATAAAATCAAGGCTGAACTATTTGAAGGTTTATTTCATCACTTTACATCTAAACTACCTCATTCAAAACTCTACTCCGGTTATCGTCTTCTTGTTGTTGATGGCTCGGACTTTAATGTTCCCAACAATCAAAAAGATCCAGTATTTCTACAATCAGACAAAAGTGATGATAACATTAAGATGTATTAATTCAACTCATCAATCAAGAAATGATGGCTTTAGATAATCCATTATCCATGTATATTCATGATTTTCCTAATGGAGAGGAAATCAGTATTGAACACTTACTAACACTCTCTTCTGGAATATTTGATTATACAGAGGTAGAATCATTTGATATTGAAGGTAAGTTAACAAAATCTAAACTTGATCTTGTTGAGCTAATAAAAACGTTACCCCAGACATTTCAGCCAGGAGTGAAGTGGGAGTATTCAAATTCAAATTACATCTTATTGAGTTATATTATTGAGAAAGTCAGCAGAAGGTCCTTTGAAGACTATTTGGTAGAGGAGTTACTTAAGCCATATGGTTTATTAGATACATGTTTTGCAGAACGAGGAAAAATAATAATAAATAGATCTTTTGGCTATATTATTCGAAGGCTATGTGCCAATTGATGATATTGCAAGTTATAGCTTTGGACAAGTGTTATTATTGGTGTCGGACACGTTAGTCTAGAAGCTAAACTGCTGCCCTTTGAATGGATAAAGGCATTTCAGCTTCAACCAAATACCGCGAATAATAAGTTACAGCTTTTTCGTCTTCCATTATCTTATAAAACGCACCAAAAGAAGCTGGTCCAAGCTCTACAGTACCATATAGCTTCATTTCATCACCCATGGAACTCACATCAATATCTGCATCTTTTAATATCAATTGCTCATTTTTTTCAAGCCCGTATACAATTTTCTTAAGCGCTGAATATTCAACATTAACTCCAAGAGCCTTATTATCTTCTACTGATGTTAATATTACTTCCTTCACCTGTTTATCAATACCGAATCTAATCTAATTATTCCTGTATTACTATTCATCTACTCCACCCAATCTCCTAT
>JAOZKH010000117.1 GCA_029935405.1 Vallitaleaceae bacterium
GACTGTTATTAATAAATAAATGAGTTATTACAGGTATATTTCTAAGTATAAAAAACTTCAAGTCATATAATCTATTCTAGATTATATGACTTGAAGTTTTTAAATATAAATATATTATGGATTAAAAAAGAAGTTTTGCAAGTGGTACAACAAACAATAATGTTAGTAGTGTTCTTTCTAGTAATATGATAATCATATCCTTTAAGGATAACTTGATTTCAGTAGCCAAAATAATAGGAATTGGGCCTGAAAGAAATAGTATTGAGGATACAGATATAACAGCAGCAGCAAATTTAGTTTCCATAGGAGCTCCTGCTCCGGCAACAATAAGAGCTGGAATAAACATATCTGCACCGACAATTGCACAAGCTTTTGCTAGAAGAAAGGGTTCTGCTATTTGTAATAACCAAGTAAATGGATAAAAAACATAAGCTAGTATATCAAACACAGGAGTCATTTTAATAACAATAAAAGACATTGTCGCAATTGACATAATAGTAGGAACTAATCGTAAATTAATCAAAAAACCATCTCTAAAATTCATCCACATTTTCTTTGCAATTGGTTCAGAATCATTAGCTACTATTAAACCTTCTCGTAGTGCAGTAGCCATTAAATGTCCTTCAGCCTTTGGTTCTTCAAACTGTTTTCCATCAACATATGTATCAGGAATTTTATTTAAAGGCCAAATTCTAGTTGTGATTGCGCTTACAATAAATGTAATAATGAATGTGCTCCAAAAATATAAATTCCAAACACCCATTAATCCAGAAGCTTTAGCAACTATAACCATGAAACTAGCTGAAACTGTAGAGAATCCAGCAGCTACTATTGCTGCTTCTTTCATAGTATACTTTCCTTCTTTGTAAATTTTGTTTGTCAAAATAATTCCAATTGAAAAACTTCCGACAAAGGAGACTACGGCATTAATCGCAGCTCTTCCAGGTAGCTTAAAAACAGGTCTCATGATAGGATGCATTATAACACCAATGAATTCCATTAAACCATATCCGGTAAGGAAAGTTAAGAGCATGCTTCCAATAGGAACAATAATACCAACAGGTATTATTATTTTTGTAAATAAAAACGGTAACATATCATCCCTTAATAACCATTCAGGTCCATACATGAAAAACACCATACATGCGGGAACGATACTAAGTAATTTTAATAGTGAAAAAATCAATGTAACTCTATTATTATTCCAGGTTTTCTTATAAAAGGGAAGAATCCCACCTATAACAATAAAACCCATTGAAAGAAGTGTGGCGAATAGTGGAAAGTTTGTAGTGATAGCCGTTACTGCATGATCGACCATAATTGATTCTTTACCACTGATGAAGACCGGTACAAAAAACATGAAAATTCCGATTAAACTCATGATAAAAAATTTCAAAAGATTTGATATTGAGTAAATAACAGATTTTGTCGATTCTGGTTTCTTTTTTTTAGGTGACATTATGCTCCTCCATATTTATTTTTTTATATAGATGGTTAAGGTGTCAAAACTAAATTTCTCTAATTCTACTACTATATGTAGTTTTGGCACTCTAACCATAGATAAATCTTTTATGCAGATTGATCTTTGACAGGTATCTTTGTAAAATAAAGAGCAACAATACTTATAGAAGTAATTACTAGTATAATATAAAATGCTCCATTATAACTGTTTGTAATATCGAAAATCTTTCCGCCAATGATTCCTGCAGAAGAACAAATAGTACTAGTTATCATTGTAAATAATCCCATAGACTTAGCATAAGCTTTTACACCAAAATAATTTCCCATTATAGTAGCCTGACAGTTAAAAGTATGTCCAAATGCATATCCAAATAATCCGGCAGCTAAATAAGCCATAGGAGGAGAGGTAATTGAAAATGTGGTAATAATAGCAGCAATGTAGAATAAAAGTCCACCAATCCATACATAATTAGCAGAATATTTATCTAGTAAAACACCTGCGAATAATCTACCGAATATACTAACACCTGAAAAAATTCCCATGCATAAAGCAGCGGCAGCAGGTGATATTCCTAAATCCTTAACATGTAATATCCAGTGAGCTGTAAAAAAGAAAAATGGAAATAAATTGGCATTACCACTAAAAACTATTAACCAAAATTCTTTCGTTTTAACTACTTCTGAGTAAGTCCACTCATAAGATGTAATTAATTTAGCATTCAGCTTTGATCTGCCAGTATTTGCTAATTCTTTATCATCACTTATTCCGTCCATCATTTGGTCTACATCTGATGGGTGATTTTTTATCAAAATCACTGCTATAGCGCCAGAAACAACTATTAGTATAGATATAATGTTCCATCCAGCTCGCCAATTTCCATCATTTGCTGCCATTATTTTTTGAACAAGCGGTGCTCCAATAAAACCACCAACACCTGCAGCTGTAAGAACAATTCCCATTGCTCTACCTCGATAGACTTTAAACCAACTTACAATACCAGTTTGTATTGGCATTATAGTACCAAAGCCTATACCAGTTCCAATTATTACACCAAATACTACAACAAAATGCCAAGGTTGAGTAATAAAATTTGTTAAGATTGTACCAATTAATAAAATAATTGTTGAGATTACAAAAGTTATTTTTAAGCCCCATTTTGTAATAGTCCAACCAATTAGTACTGCAAACACACCTATACAAAGATTTAGAAATGTATAAGATAAACCATATGTACTTCTACTCATAGCAATTTCTTTTAACATATAACTATTAATAATAATTCCTCCATATAAAGGAAAGCCCATATTTAAAAAGTAAATTAGCCATAGTGCGATTACAATTACCCATCCGTAATATATTTTTTTCTCTATCATAATTTCCTCCGTTTATTTAGTTGAGCACTAGCAGAAAGTTTTTAACCTCTGAGTGTATGCCCTTATGTTTTTAGTTTCTCTCGATTTATAACTAACTTTCGTATAAAACCTTATTTAAAAGGTGTTTCCGGAGTTCCAGACATTCCCTGTGCATAAGCGCTTCTGCCATCATAAAGATCCATTGTAAATGATGTATCAACTGTTGTGTAATCTAAATACCCTAAACGAGCCAAAGGTCGAATTTTTGGAATATCAATTTTTCCATCAACGGTAATGAATTCGTCCTTTATGTGAATTCCAACAACTTTTCCAATTAATATATCAACAGTACCCGCACCATTTCCAGGAAGACGAATAGTTTGAACATAAACGCATTCCATTTGAACAGGTGATGCTGCTACTCGCATTGGTTTAACTAATGTGGATGGCGCCTTTTCAAGATTAGCTAGTTCAAATTCATCAGTTCCATAAGGAACTCCATTTGCAGTAATATTCATTTTCTCACCAAGATCAGTAGAAACCATGTTATAAACAAATTCGCCAGTTTCTTCAATGTTGATTGTTGTATCTTTACGTTTTCCTTCAGGCGTTTGATTTATTGCAACCATGACATATGGTGGATCAAAAGATAAATTTTGAAATTGACTATATGGCGCAAGATTATCCTTTCCATCTACGCTTTTTGTAGAAATCCATGAGATTGCACGTGGGACATTACAAGATTTAAATGGATTCACCTTAAGATTGCTGTTACCTTTTTCGATTTCATAAAACATAATATACCTCCTCTTGATATATAAATACATTTAGAATTAATGCTGTTACCTAGTGTTATATGATTTAATAAAAAATTATATGTTATAATCTTAAAAACATTCTTTATCCATTTCTATTAAATCTTTTGAAATTAATGGTACAAAATCCATTTTATCTATAATTTGAGTTTGTAGATCAATACCTGGGGCAATCTCTATAATCATCATTCCGTCAGGGGTTAATCTAAATACACATCTTTCTGTAATGTAAAGTACATCTTGATTTTCCGTTACAGCCACTTCACCAGAGAATGAAACCTGTTCTACTTGATTAACAAATTTTTTGACAGTGCCATCCTTAACAATAATGAGCTTATCATTTTCAAATTTAAAATTCATACCTTTCCCATCTACGAAATTAGTCATAAAAACAATTTTCTTATTAGATTGTGTAAGATTTATAAAACCACCAACACCAAAAATTGAATTTCCTACTTTACCAACACCAACATTTCCGTTAGAACTGACTTGTGCTGCACCTACATACACACCATCTAAATTTCCACCGTCATAAAAATCAAACATTGTTGCCATATTTGTAATCATTTCTGCATTAATAGTTGCTCCAAACGCTGGTACAGGTAGTGGAATACCTCCTAATAAACCTACTTCATTACTTAAAGTGAAATCATTTATTTGACCTGCATCAATAACAAGTGTGGAGATAAGGCCAGGAATTCCTACACCAAGATTAATAACATCTCCTTTTCTAAGCTCTTTATAAGCTCTTTTAGCAATAATATATTGATCATATCTTTTTTTGTTTCCTGGAATAACAGAAACCATTTTAGAAATAAATGGTATAATTTCTTCTGATGTCATTATTTCATCACCATTAATTGCAGGATTACATTTTTCAGTCACGCACTGCATTTGTTTAGGATTTACAACGATATAATCCACTAATTTTGCAGGGATTTGGACTGATTTAGGATGTAATCGCTCATCAGTTACTTTTTCGACCTGTATACATACTGTGCCATTATTTGCCTTGGTTGCAAGAGCGAGTGAACTTGCATCTACAAAAGCTGCTTCATTTTCAAAAGAAATATTACCCTTTTGATCAGAAACACTTCCGCTAATAAAACAAACATCGATTTTTGGTGTAGTGTACTGAAGATATTCTTTCTCATCAATAATCACTAACTTTACGAGAGCTGATTCCTCACGTGCCTTATCGTTAACGCATGCTCCATCTTCCCTTGGATCAATAGATGTTTTAAGACCTATTTTACTAATTATTGCAGGTTTTTGTCCTGAAGCAGCTCGATATAAATGGGAAATTATTCCTTGGGGAAGATTATACCCCGCAATTTTATTTTCTATAACTAGTTTTGCAAGCGAGGGTGTTGAACTAAACTGTCCGACTACTACTTTTCGAATCAAGCCTATAGTATCTTTAAATAGTACGTCTGCAAAGGCTCCCTTCATTGATATTCCAAGTGCAGTAGCACCCCACATTGTAAGTCCCTTTGGAGATTGTGTTTTCTTGTACTTATTTGCTAGAGCTAAACATAGTAAGTCAGGATTGCATATAGTACATACTCCATTGATAGCTATTATATTTCCGTCTTGAATGTTTTTAACCGCTTCATCGGCAGTAACAATTTTTTGCATATAGAAGTCCTCCTTATGATTTGCAAAATATATCTTCACAGTGAATTAACGCAGAAACCATGTCAAGTTATTTGTATTTATGCGAAGTTCAAATTTTTTCTACTATACCAGCAGCACCCATTCCACCACCAATACACATGGATATTAGTCCGTGATTTTTATTATTATCTTCTAACCAATCAAGAGCTTTAATAGTTAAAATACTGCCAGTTGCTCCCATTGGATGTCCTAATGCCATGGCTCCACCATATGGGTTAACACTAGAAGAGTCTAAATTCAACTCATTGATACAAGCTATTGATTGAGAAGCAAAAGCCTCATTTAATTCGATAACATCCATATCCTCTATACTTAACTTTGTGAGTTCTAAAACTTTTGGAATTGCATAAATAGGTCCCATACCCATTAAAGTGGGATCACAACCGGCAACTGAGAAACCTAAAAATTTTGCGATAGGTTTTATGCCAAGTTCAGTAGCTTTGTCTAATGACATTAAGACTACAAAGGCAGCAGCATCTGTCATTTGTGATGAAGTTGCTGCAGTTACGACTCCATCAGGGCGGAAGCAAGGATCTAAGTTAGATAACGATTTGATAGTAGTTGTAGGGCGAATGCCTTCATCGCTAACAATTAATTTACCATCATTGTTAATTACAGGAATGATAGATGAGCTTAATTTACCAGTGTTTTGGGCATCATAAGCTTTTGAATGCGATTCAAAAGCCATTTGGTCCATCATCTTACGAGAAATAGCATATTTTTCGGCAACACGTTCAGCAGTTTCCCCCATGCCCATATAACCACCGATGTAATTTTCAACAATCCATGGGTTTTTATGTTCTTCAGGATATGGATTGAAACAATGAGTCATGCTTTCAACACCTCCTGCAACAACACAGTCCATTTGTTCGGCCCAAATAGCATTAGCAGCATTAGAAATTGACTGTAAACCAGAAGAGCAAAAACGATTAATGGTTTGAGCAGTGACTTCATCTGGAAGTCCTGCCCTATTAACAATTAAACGTCCAGCATTCATACTTAAATGATCAGTTGGCATTGCACAACCAACTATTACATCATCAATCATTTCAGGTTTTAAACTAGGAACTTTGCTTAAAACTCCTTTTAAAGTTTGGGCAGCATAATCAATTGGATGCATATTTGCAAAAGAACCTTTTCTAGCTCTGCAACAGGCAGATCTACCATAAGTAACAATAACCACTTCTTTTCTTGACATAATAACTCCTCCTATAATAATATATTATAATTACATTATTTCCTTAAGTTTCTTTGTTCTGGGAATATTATTTTTTGTAATTGTACCAACCTTCTCCAGATTTTCTACCAAGTTTTCCTGCCTCAATTAATTTATTGATAGATTCAGGAGTATCCCAAGTAGTTGTTGGTAAAGGCTTAAGGGTATTACAAACATTTGGAAATAAGTCTATACCAGAAAAATCAATTATTTCAAATGGTCCCATAGGGTGGTTTAAACCTAACTTTATTGCAATATCAATATCTTCAGGTGTTGCAACTCCGTCCTCATAGCAATGAATAGCTTCTAATACAAAAGCAAAAAGGCATCGATTAACAATAAATCCTGGTGTATCTTTAAGACATTCAACGGAAGTTTTTCCTAAAATAGTGGCAACTTCCTTAACTACATTACAAGTCTTATCAGATGTCTCGTTTCCACGAATAATTTCTACTAATTTCATAAAATGTAATGGAAAAAAGAAATGCATACCAACTACACGAGTAGGATTTATACATCCTGAAGCGATTTTTGAAATCGATATGGAGGATGTATTAGAACAGAGAATCGTATTCTCCCCACAGACTTGGCTAAGTTCTTGAAATGCTAAATTTTTAACCTGGAGATCTTCAATAATTGCTTCAATGACAAAATCACATGAAGCCATATCTTTGATTTCAATTGTAGTAGAAATATTAGCTGATAGTTTATCAGCATCTTCAGAGGTCATCTTGCCAGCAATAATTCTTTTATTAAAGCTAGCCTTCATTTTATCTATAGCAGTGGTACAATATTCCATTTTAATATCACATAAAATAACTTTCATACCTTTAGATGCTGCAATTTGTGCAATGCCAGCTCCCATTTGTCCAGCGCCTAATACGCCAAGTGTTTTTATATTCATAATACCTCCTTGTATGCTATCTATTTTTGAACTTTACTTTTCTTTTCTCTATGAAAGCTG
>JAOZKH010000118.1 GCA_029935405.1 Vallitaleaceae bacterium
ATAAAATACCATCATATAACCTAAGAATACGCTTAAAAATATAAACATGGACATAATGATTTGATTAAAAGACAACTCAAGTTCCCGAATTCGTTTGAATAAACCGATTTTATGGTATAGAACTAGATAGAAGAATATACCAAAGACTAGTGAAATTAGATAAATTACTAACTTATCTAAGTAATCAGAGATACCAATCTGTATATGTATTCCAAAGATGAGTTCCATAAAAGATGGACCAAACACACCACCAAAGAAACAGATAAGTGCTAAAGTCATAATAACAATCTTTTGATTCCAACGAATTTTGATTCTTTCTTTTTTAGAATCACCAAACAATATAGATGAATATTTTACAAAGGAGATAATTGTACCTAAATTAATAATAGCAAATGCTACTTCGAACCAGAAGGAGTGTCCGGCGCCTTTTTGTATCATATACTTAGAAACTGAACCATTAAAAAGTGGGGCACCAGTTATTCCAAACATAGCAATGATTGTTGCCGTAGCCACATAGGGCATTCGTTTGAACAACCCACGTATATACTTGATATTTCTAACTCCATATTCATCGATAATCATACCTGCTGTTAAGAATAATGTTGTTTTAAATACAGCATGATTAAGGATGTGATAGATTGCACCATAATAACTATACTCATTATTAATAGATAAACCAAAAACGATTAGACCAATTTGGCTAACTGTGTGATAGGCGAGTATCAACTTAATGTCTGTTTGGCTAAGGGCAAATATAAATCCGATAACTGCAGTAGTAAATCCTAAAAACATAAAAAGTTCGTAAGGGGCAAACACTGAATCAAAGATATCAGTAATACGAATAAATAAATATACACCACCCTTAACGTATAATCCGGAAAGTGTAGCAGAAATAATGGATGGAGCACTTGCAGTACCGTGAGCTTTTGGAAGCCAACTAAATAATGGCATGATTGCAGATTTTAAGTCAACAGCGGTAATCATTAATACAAAAGGTAATATTAATACTGTTTTATCATCAATTAGTACCATTCGTTCTTTAATCAATGTTAAATCAAGAGTTCCAAAGATTTTATACATATAACCAATGCCCAAAAAGAATAAAGTCATGGATGCTAAGTTAGTAAGGAAATAGATCATTCCGTCATAGATAGATTTCGCATCTTTTTTGAAAATAATTAATATACTGACAACAATGGTAGATACTTCTACTAAAACATAAATATTAAATAGATCATTAGATAAAAACAAGCCACATAAAAGGCCTTGTAAAGCTAAGAATAAAAACATGAATAAATGGGTCATATAAGTCTTATGATAATTGTAGATAATTAAACAGGTAAAGATAAAAATCGTTAGTAATATCATAATACTACCAAAGATATCAGCTCTAAGAGTGATACCGATACCTGCCTCGTAGCCACCTAAGACTTCAAACTTTGTACCAAAAGCTTTCACATCTAAAAAGTTGTTGATGGCCATTGTAAACAAGAAAAACTGGAAGATAACAAGAGTTAATTTATGCCACTTTGAATGGCTGATATAACCAATCAAAGCAGTTATTAGAGGAATGATAACGAACCAAAATAAAGACATTAGTCTTCCTCCCTTCGTTTATTAACAACCTTTTTCCAGTTAGTTGTACCATAATGATGGTAGAGACTGATAAACATAGTCAATCCAACAGCTGTAACAGCGACTCCGATAACGATAGCTGTAATCATAAGAGCCTGAGGAAATGGATCAGCCATAGGCGTTGCATCACCAATGGGTGGTAAAGGGTTTTCAGGTAAATTAATATTCAGAAAGAATAATATTATGGCAGCTTGAATAATGGCAAAAGACATTATTGATTTAATAATATTTCGTCTAGCAATAAGTCCATAAATACCGATAATAAATAATGCTATAGCTACTATTGAGCCGTCGATAAAACCTGAATACATTTTCTCACCTGCTTTCAAATAGTACAAAGCGATAAAAGATAACACTTAAACCACAGCATACTTTAATTCCGATTAAAATATTCATAATGACCATATAATAAGGCTTGATAAAATGTGGAGTAATTTCCCCAAATTGAAAAATAAATAATACAGTAAAAATAACGATTGCTAAATATAGGATTTTTTCTATGTGGTTAAATATATGGAGGCTTACTGTTTTTTCATATGTAATAAAGTATTGTACGATAAAAACAGCTGAAATAATAGCGCCGCCTTGAAAACCACCGCCTGGTGAAGTCGAGCCATTAACAGTGATATATATTCCGAAAACAATAATAAAGGGATATATGGCACCCATTGTAATTCTCAGTAATAGGGAATGATTTCTCATTAATAATCTCCTTCATGTCTAGAAAAGTATATAATACCAATAACACTAACTAATAGTAAAAGTGTTTCAAAAAGTGTATCATATGCACGGTAATCAAGATATATACCTGATACCGCATTATTACTTCCTGTATCCGCATAAAAATTAGTAATAAAATAATTGTACAGTTCATCCGCACCTTCAAGAGGAACAATTTTAAAGGAGGCCATAACTATAAAAACAATAAACATCCAAAAAGCAATTATTTTACGTCGCATATAATTTCTCCTATTCTTCAGCCACAAAACCGACATCTCTTTCGTTTGTATAATATACATGAATTGGCATGTCAAGCTTTGCTTTTAATGTATTAGCAAGTTCAATATATTGATAGGAGTGTTTAAAACCATGTAACCAAATACCTTGTTTAGAATGAAATATAACTACATCATAAGAAACAGATTCATTAAGTACGTTAAGGGAACTAGTAGTATTAATTATATCTAATTGAAGTTCTTTACTACTAGCAAATTTTGTTAAAGCATATTTCATTTGTTCTTTTTCATTCTTAAGTAGAACTATTTCATTAACATCTTCAGTGATACAATGATAATATACGGTAAATATATGATACTGTTTAAGAGCTACAAGATATAATATTGTTGATAAAGTACAGCCAATTACTGCTTCTGCAATAGCGACATCAGGTGCACCAAGAAACAGATATACTACTGAGCATAATAAAGAAAAAACTGATAAATATATGATTGCATTACGAAGCACGCCTGATTGTATGGCGATGATTGCAAAGATAATAAGTGTAATATAGAAGAAATCTTGAATCATTATTTATCCTGCCTCTCTGGATGATAATTGCTAAGATAAGCACCTCTTCCTAAAATATGATTTGATAACGGATTTAGAAGTAACATAAGTACAAGTATAAATCCGAGTTTTAAAGTACCAAAATCTAATCCATTATAGACCATTAATCCAATAACAATAGTTATAAATCCAGCTGAATCAATAAGTGAGGATAAGGTTAAGCGTGTATAAAAATTTTCATATTTAAGAATTCCAAATATTCCAAATAGTTGAAAACCTAGACCAATCACGATTAGAAAGCTACCAATTATTTCGTTAATAGTCATTAGATTTTCCCCTTTCGTTGAATGAATCTAGCAATAAAGACAATAGAGATAAAGCCTAATAATGCATAGACAATTGCGATATCTAATAAATAATGTAGATTGTTAATAAGTGCATAGAGTATCATAAGAATAATCATATTGATACTAAAGAGATTTAATCCTAACAATCTATCCCAAACAGAAGGTCCTTTGATGATTCGGTAAAGATGGAAGACTAAAATTGCAACAAAAATATACATAAATATATTAAGCATTTTCCTCCTCCTCTATTAGTAATTTTTCAAAGCCTGTAATCAAATGTTTTTTGATGTCTTTTTGACGAATGGTCAATGGATATAGCCATAAGATAGTATAATTACCATCAGCCATGTGAACGGTCGTAGTTCCTGGTGTTAAGGTAATAGCGTTTCCAATTAATGCCTGAAGCCAGGGCTTTTTGATTTTAGTAGATGTAGCTACGAACTGTGGATTTATTTCGTTTTTAAGTATATGTTTAATAGCTTTAAATGCAGAAAGATAAATATCTTTAAATACAAAGAGCATAAAAATAAATAGTTTTAAAATAGATATGTTGTAGCTATAAGTTTTTCCGGATTCAGGTTGTATGAGTTTTAGGATATAGAAGGTAACAAAAGACACAAAGACACCGCTAAGGATTGTTGCAATATTGAAATTTTCATTTAGGATACACCATATTAATGTGAGAAAAATAGTGAGCATTTCTCTTTTTGGGAAAGTTTTCATATTGCCTCCTATGTGGATAAGTGTATATATTTTCTGTTTTAATAGTATACATATTGTATCATAGGTTAACATATAATTGCCATAACAATGTGATATACTATTAAAATAAATCATATGGAAATACAGAAGTATATAACTTATATGAGGTCATAGTAATTTATTGATTTTTTATATAAAATCAAATCAAATCAAATATGAAAAATGAATGGAAGTGAAAAAATGTTAGGTAGCCGTATATTAATTGTAGAGGATGAAGAAAGATTACGTAAGATTATTAAGAAGTATTTAGTAAATGCAGGGTATACAGTTTATGAAGCTGAAAATGGTGAGGAGGCTCTTTCAATTGTCACACTTAAAGACATAGAGTTGATTATTCTTGATGTTATGATGCCTGTTATGGATGGCTGGTTAACTCTTAAAACTCTTAGAAAAACAAGTAAAATTCCTGTTATGATGCTAACAGCTAGAACAGATGAGGCGGATACAGTTTTTGGTTTCGATCTTGGCGCAGATGATTATGTTAGCAAACCATTTAGAGCTAGGGAACTTGTTGCAAGAGTAAAAGCTTTGCTTCATAGAAATGGCAAAGTTGCGGCAACAGATAAGGTGAGTTATGGTGAACTTAAAATCGATCTTCAAGCTATGCGAGTTATTGTAATGGATGAAGATATCATTCTTAGCCCTAAAGAATATGAACTACTAATATATTTTATCAATAATGGAAATCAAGCACTATCAAGAGAACAGATATTAAATAGAATATGGGGATATGATTTTGAGGGAGATGATCGCACTGTAGATACAGTGGTAAAAAGACTTCGTAAGAAATTATTAGCTGAAGGAAAACGAATTAATACTATTAGAGGTATTGGATATCGCTTTGAAATAAATTGAATTAAATGCGAGAAAACTATTGAGTTGTGAGGTAGAAGATGAAATCACTTAGATTTAAGATAACCATGTATTTTTTAGGATTAATAGTATTCATAAATTTAATTTTTACAATTGGTATGAATAATTTTGTGGATGACTACTATTATGGTAAGAAGATAGAATCTATGAATGAGATTATTGGTGATATTAATAAAATGTACGATATTTGTCAAAGTGAGGATGAAGCTTTGGCTAATATTGATTATCTTGGATATAATTTTGATGGTAAGATTAGTATTTATGATAGAAACACTAAGTTTGTTGTTTATGATAGTAAAAAATTTCAGTATACAAGTGGCAAAATAATTGAAGAAATAACATATAAAGATAATTCGGCTTATGTTTACGAAACATCTTATCCCGTTGAAGGTGCAAGGTGGCTTATATATATTGAAGAATTACAGAATGGTAAATTAGCCTTATTACAAATCTCAGTTGTTGCAATGGATGAAGCGATTTCAGTAATTCAATCATTTTTTAATTACTTGGTTATTATTGGACTAGCTGTTGCAATTGTTATTGCATTTGTTTTAGCTAGAAATATATCTTCGCCTATTAAGCAACTACACAAGGTGGCAAGTTGTATCGGTACTATGAAATTTGATATTAAATATTCTGGTACTAGAGAAGATGAAATAGGACAATTAGGGAATCAATTAAATCAGATAAGTGATACTCTTTTACATACTATAACAGATTTACAAATTGAACTTGAAAAAGGTAAAAACATTGATAAAATGCGTCGTAGATTTGTAGCACAGGTTTCTCATGAACTTCAAACGCCTATTTCAATAATTTCAAGCTATATGGAAGCTTTAACAGATGGTATTGTTGAAGAAAATGAAATAGAAGGATACTATCAAATAATTGAAGATGAAAGTTCTAAGATGAGTAAAATTGTTAAAGATCTACTTCAACTATCACAGTTAGAATCAGGGACTTTGAAATTCGTAGTAGAACCATTAGATATTATACCTTTTATGGAAAGTATACTTATTAAGTACCAGCAATTGGCTTTCCAGAAGAATATTATATTAAAATATGATTTTCATGGATTAAACTCAGTGATGATTAATGCTGATAAATTAAGACTTGAACAAGGGATTACTAATATTTTAACAAATGCTTTTAAACATAGTAATGATTATGTAATTGTTGACTTGACACGTTTTGGTAATAAGCTTATGCTAAATATAGAAAATTCAGGAGATATAATTGACATTATAGATTTGCAACATATATTTGAAAGCTTTTATAAAGGTAGGACAGATAAGAAAATTGAAGGAACCGGACTTGGATTATCCATTGCATCAAAAATATTTGAGAAACATGATATTAAGTATTCTGTATATAACAAAAAAGACGGTGTTGTATTTGAATTGATAATAGATGCTTCGACTACATGTAGTCGAAGTTAAGAGTATGGCAGAATGGGGCTTTGAGGCCCCTGACCACGAGATTAGGATGGGAGGAGATAGTATGTATGGAAATGAAAGAAGAGAGAAAATCCGGAAAGACCTAAAAAAATCATTAAAAGCAATTAAGGGTTCAGAATTTGCCAAGAAATATAAAGTCAGTAGACAAGTAATCGTTCAGGATATTGCTTTGTTAAGAGCGGTAGGTGAACAAATTCTTTCGACTGCAGGAGGTTATATATATTTTTCATTTCATATGGATAAACCTAAACGTGTATTTGCTGTTAAACATACTACAGCTGATATTTCAAAAGAAATATCAGCTGTTATTAGAAGTGGTGGTACTTTGCTAAATGTATTTATCACTCATCCGATTTATGGTGATCTTGTTGCTGATATGATTATTGGTGATAAAAAACAAATGAATGAATATGTCGGAAAATGTGAAAAAGTTAAGTTTATACCACTTATGGCCTTGACAGGTGAGGTCCACTATCACACTGTAGAAGCATCATGTGAAGACAATTTAGACGAAATTGAAAAGTCGCTTGAAGACTTAGGTTTTTTATTGTAATAATAGAGGCTACACCTTATTTAGTTGCCTTTTTTCTCTTATTAACCTTATACTTATTATAGTATATCTGGATAAATAAGAAGGTACCTGAAACTGCCATTGATAACATTAATACACGTTGGATTAAATTAAGAATTGGTACTTGTAGAACAAACATATAAAGCACGGTTATAATTACAAATACTGGTGTTAAATACCTATGAATCTTTCTAAAAATTTTACAAATTTTATTAAACATATAATCATTCCTTTCCTTTTGCTAACAATTCGCTTTGCGAAACGAGGCATAGCCTCTTTGTTCTCTACGGTCATATTATCATGTTATCCATATAAAA
>JAOZKH010000119.1:0-2476 GCA_029935405.1 Vallitaleaceae bacterium
GCTCTAAATCCGCCGGACGCCAAGGGCAATCGAGATGATGAAGAGAAATAAGCTTATCTTGGATGTTAGTTCCTGTGCCCATTTTTTGTGTTGAGCCTAAAATTATTCTTTTAGATCCACTTCTCATATCAGCAAACATTTCTTCCTTTTGTGTATCAGATTTAGCCTCATGAATAAAACATATTTCATGTTCTGGTATGCCTTTTTTCACTAACTCATTTCTTATATAAGGATAAACTGAGAATCGTTTTTTACTTGGTGTTCCAACATCACTAAAAATTATTTGAGTACCTTTAAAGTGATTACTTTTAAGGTACTCATCATATACTATTTCTATACATTTATTTACTTTCGAGTCTTTATCATTAGGAGCAACTAAGTCAAGGATTCTAGGATCAAGTCCAACTAACCTTGCTTCATTTGTAACCTTCAACATATTGTCGACTCTAGGATCTTCTCCTCCTCTAATTTGTTCTGCACGTTTTGCAAACTCTAGCATTTTGTCTTTTAAATAATCATTATCTTCACTAGCTATTACTTCTGATTTATCATTTCGTAATTGTGGGATAGGTAAATTTAGCATGTCTTTTGTTTGAATGTCAGCAACATCTTTAAACATAGTCATAAGTTCTGGTAAGTTTACAAACTTAGCAAATCTACTTTTTATTCTATATCCTGTGCCTTCTGGAGCAAGTTCTAAACTTGATACCACTTCACCAAACTGTGCTGCCCAACTATCAAAGTGCTTTAATCCTCTTTTATCAAGCTCTTTATGCTGCAGGTATCTTTGTAGGACATAAAGTTCTGTCATACTGTTTGAAACAGCTGTCCCTGTCGCAAATACAACACCACGTTCAGCACCATTTAACTCATTGATGTATTCTACTTTCATTAACATGTCGCTGGCCTTTTTAGCTCTTGATCCACCAATACCACCAACACCTCTCATCTTAGTAAATACGGCTAAATTTTTATAAAAATGTGCTTCATCTAAGTAAATGGCGTCTACACCAAGTTCTTCAAAATTAATGACATCATCTTTTATAGTATCGTGCAGTTTTTCAAGTTCTACGTCTAGTTTTTTCTTTTGTACTTCCATTTGTTTAATTGACCAATTTTGGCCACTTACCTTTTTTGATTCCTCAATACCCATCATTAATTCATCTATTTCTTTTTCAATCATTAATTCTTTTCTTTCTTTAGAAACCGGAATACGTTCAAACTGGGAATGTCCTATAATTACTGCATCATAATTACCTGTAGCTATACGACTAACAAATCTTTGTCTGTTCTTCTTTTGAAAATCTCTTTTTGTTGTTACTAACACTTTAGATCTAGGATACAGTCTTAAAAACTCTGCACCAAAATCTCCAGTTATATGATTAGGCACTACAAACATCGCCTTTTTAATGATGCCCATTCTTCTTTGCTCCATACAACTAGCTATCATGACCCATGTCTTACCAGCACCAACTACGTGCCCTAAAAGACTGTTTCCACCATAAATAGTTCTTGCTATTGCATTGATCTGATGTGGTCTAAGCTTTATATCATGATTCATTTCTGGAAACGTTAGGTGACTACCATCATACTCTCTTAGCCTTATATTATTGAAGTTTTGATTGTAATAATCTACGTACTTTTTTCTTCTAAGTGGGTCTTTGAAAATCCAACTTTTAAATGCTTCTTTAACAATCCCTTGTTTTTCACGAGCTAACATCGTCTCTTTTTTATTAAGAACATATTTTATACGATCACCATCTTCTACTCGGTCTTTTACAGTCACGTTTTTAAGGTTTAATGAGTTTTCAATAATGTGATACGCGCTTATTCTACTTGTTCCATAAGTTTCTTTTGCTGAAACCGAATTACCATCATACATCTTATTATGTATACTATAACTTGTACTATATTTATTATAACTTACAAATATCTCGTTACTTGCTTTTGATCTACTACGATAATATCTTGGTGTGTTAAGTAATTCATAAATAAATCTTTCATAATCATTATTTTCTATCCATGTAGTACCAAGCCTTACTGAAATTTCACTAGCATCTAAATCTTTTGGTTGTACTTTTTGTAAAGCTGCAACATTATTTTTAAAAAGTTCAAAATTACCTTCTGCAAAAACTTCTGCAAATTTTAGTTTCTCTCTTACATTACCACTTAAATAATCATCATAAGTTTCATAACCGATATATTCGTTGTTTTTATCGTACTTTAATGGGTTTAAATATATCTCATCTTGTAGCTCTTTTATAATATCCACCTTAGCTTCTTTATACAGTTCTGACATAAAGGTTAAGTCAACATCTCCTCTTTCATTTAAGCTAACAGTAAGGGCGTCTCTTGCTGTTTCTACTGATGTGATTTTCTCATTCACCCTAATGGTTTGTTTTGTAAATATATCTGCTTTCCTAACAACTTTATCTTCATCAATAGCTTCTAATGAAGATAACAAAGGGTAATCATT
>JAOZKH010000119.1:2576-5940 GCA_029935405.1 Vallitaleaceae bacterium
AAGTTTTCATCGTCATTAAAGCAACTTGTATAATTACTATCTTTACCATAAATTCTTTCATCAAACTTCATTGTTCCAAGCATCATATGCGGATTATCTAAGAAATATTGATTAACCGGTACACCATCTTCTGTTTCACTGATATTTAGCCAGTTTGGATTTTCCACAGATACTCTTTCTCTTTTTTGCAAAAACAAAATATCTGTAGTTACTTCAGTACCTGCACTACCTTTAAATGTCATTTTAGGTAATCTTATTGCTCCAAGTAGTTTAGCTCTCTCAGCTAAGTATTTTCTTGCTTTGTAGTCCTTTTTATCCAATGTGAACTTACTAGTTACAAGTGCTACAACACCACCAGGTCTTACCTTGTCTATTGTCTTAGCAAAAAAATAATCATGAATATAAAAATTCTGTTTGTTATACTCACGATCATAAACTTTATAAGAACCAAAAGGTACATTTCCAATGGCTACGTCAAAAGTATTGTCTTTAATTTCTACTTTTTCATAACCCTTTATTTTGATGTTTGCTTTTTGATAAAGCTGTTTTGCAATACTCCCTGTTATATCATCTAGTTCTATCCCATAAAGCTTAGAAGTATTCATACTTTCAGGTATATGTGAAAAGAAATTTCCAACACCCATAGATGGTTCAAGTATTTTTCCTTCTTTGAATCCTAAATTTTCAAGAACTTTATAAATCCCTTTTATTAATACTGCAGGTGTATAATGTGCATTTGGTGTAGACTCTCTAGCACTTTTATATTCGTCTTCTGTAAGTAGATTTTTAAGTTCATGGTATTCATTTGACCATTTACTATTTTTCTGATCAAACACAGATGCAATACCACCCCAACCATTGTATCTTGCAAGTATGCTTTGTTCATCAGGTGTTGCTAGTCTACTTTCTTCTTCAATGTTTTTAAGTGTTTTAATAGCTTCAACATTTTGCTTATATTTTCCCTTTTCGCCACCATGACCTATTTGATTTGTATCTATGTATTGATAATTAATTTTAGCAACCATTGAGGTTTCTTTTTTACTACCAAAGTATATGTTATCCCAGTCTTTGTAATTAAGAGTAATCCCTTCTTTTAAAGGCTCTCCTTTTTCATTTTTAAATACTCTGATTTTTTCAAAGCCGATACTTTTTTCTAGTATTTTCATATTGTCTAAAAATTCTTTGTTGTTATTAAAAACAGGTATCCCTGTAAAATCACTTACTAAAAAGTTTTCATTATATCTTACATGTACAATATCTATTTCATTTGCACCGATTGAAACACCCATAGTTAATTTTGCTTTTCCATCTACGTAGTTATATCCATTATTTCTATATTCATTAAATTTAGCAATTGTATCTTCTAAGTTATTAAAGCGCTCAAGTATACTTTTTATTGGCTCATTATTACTCCAAGTACTAAGATCTTCTATAATATAATATGACAAGAGGATTTCTTGTTTATCTTCTTCTGGTTTTAAATGTAAATCAAGCAACGTCATTTGTTGTTGTTGTTGTTCTAAAACTTCTGGAATATTCTCATTATAATTACTTTTGAAGTAATCTCTTGATTTAATCAAAGCATCAATTCTTTCGGCCACTTTAGACCAAGATAATTTAATGTTTCGTCCATCATCAAGATCAATTTTTATGCCTTTAGAATCATGCGTACTATGACCTATGAATCTATTTTCATCTTCAGTTTTATAAGTGAATGTACCACCACCAGTACCATATTCTTTTTTTATAAATTCTACTTTTTCCTTATTGCTTTTATTTTCTAAAAAGAATTTTGAAATTCTAACTTTCCCATTTTCAAAACCACTACCTTTTAGTATTTCAAGATCAATAATCTCTTCATCAGGTATTGAAGATAAAGAAAAAGAGCTACCTTTTGAAGGTAACTCTACTTGTGATTTTTCTATGTTTTTAACTATCTCACTTTGTACACTATTTCCTTTAAAACTATTTCCTCTGCCCACGTTCTTATCATCTCTTTGTGTTTGTAATTCTCGTAAAAGTTCATCGGGTCTATCATTATCATTTCCTTTGATTTGGCTTTTGATATTTCCTCTTGAATCACTTTCATTCTCAGATGAGATTCTTCGTTTACCTCTTTCATCTTCTGCATTAATATTCCTTCTGATCTTAGGAAGTTGTAACGATGTGGGTGAGTTTCCTTTAAAAAGCGAAGTGCCATTCTTCCGTATTTCCCGATCTCTGTATTCTGATTCTCTACTGTAAGTACTGGTTCTAGAAACGTTTGTCCCATTTCTGTTTTTTCCTTGTACATTGCTTTCATTATTTTCACTCCTTTTTGTTTCTAAATTTTTAACTTCCCTTTCAATATCCCTAAGTACGTTTTCTGATATTTCATTTATGATACTACCCATTTTAATTACTAATGCTTTCTTATCAAAGTAATTAATAACTTTAAATTCTGGTCTAATACTAATACCACATCTTTTACTAATTAAGTAATAACTACTTTCTTTTATCATTTTTTTAAACTGGTTGATTACTTTATTCGTATCAAAATTTTCGATATGACTGTCATTTACAAAAGTATCAAAATCATCAAACAAAGTGTCATCAGATAATAATGCATCTATTCGTCTATTAATATAATGTTCAAATGTTTCGTTTAATTGGTTCCCTTGCATTCTACTTATAATAATAGCTCTACTCTTTTCATCTGTTTCCCAATATGTTGGATAGCTCCATCTAGTTTCTGTCCTTAAAACAGTATCTTCAATATCGAAGTGATTTTTGAGTGTTGGAAAAATTTTGTTCTCATCAAAAACAGGAATGGATTTTGATCCTTTTTTTATCCACCTGCCAACTTTATTCCAAGTTTTCATGTCTGCTACGAAAGTCGCATTAGGTCTTTGAGCATATATCAACAGCCCATCATCAAAGTTATGCTTATAAAATCTCCCTTGAAAATCTAAAAACTTCATCCACGCATCATTATTTTGAGTGATTTCTATTATCACATCATCATAAATCTCTTTTACTTTATCATAGCGCCTCACTTCTCTACCTCCTAGATTTCTACTTCTTCATGTTGTTCGTCTATTGATTTTTCTGATGTTTTAAAATACATCTCAAGGGCTTTTTCTATAATCGTTTTAACTTCTTCTTCCTTTTGACCTGTTTTAAAATATTTAATAAATACTTCGTTCCAGTATTTTGGTGCTTTTTCCTTTTTGTTTCTATCTCTCTTATCTGCTTTAATTATTTCATTTGCTACTGTGAAAGTTAATTCTTCTTTTTTGTCTGCAAATCTTAGCGCTGTTGCTTTCTTCATATCAATCTTATAATGTTCTTCTGTAATAATAGCATGGATAATATCAAGTCCTTT
>JAOZKH010000119.1:6040-7332 GCA_029935405.1 Vallitaleaceae bacterium
TCAGTTCTTACACCTTGTTTCTTCATAGCTTCATGTCTCACAGCAATTACTGTCGCTCTTTCAGAATGCAATAAATCTGAAAAGGATCTTTGATTAAGATTAGTTTCAGTAACAATAAGAAGAGCTTCTTCTTCTGTTAAACCTTCTTTAATAATAACTGGAACATCTTTAATTTCAAGTATTTTACATGCTTCTACTCTATTGTGTCCGGAAAGTATTTGGTACCTTAATTTCTTCTTTCTGACAACGATAGGTACGATGACACCAAACTGTCTTATGCTTTCTACCATTTCATTTAATCTTTCGCCTGTATATAATTTAAATGGATGATTTTCAAATGCCACTAGTTCTTTAATCTTTATTTTTTCTATTCCATTTGTCGTTTCTTCTTCATCATAAAAGTCATCTCCAAATATTGCTTCAAACTTTTCTACTCTTTTCATGCTATCTTCTTTATTCATTTAAACCACTTCCTTTACTTCTACTATAAGTTCATCACTATAACCTAATAATTCATTAGTGAAATCATTATAAGCAATCGCTGCTTTATTATTTGGCATATATTCTATAATGCTCTTACTGTTGGCATTTGCTTCTCCAACTTTTACCGATCTTGGAATTACTGTATCAAACACTCTAATATGATTGCCATAAGAATTCTTAATCATATTTCTAATATCTCTTGAAAGATTTGTTCTACTTTCAAACATTGTTAGCAATATTCCTTCAAATGCTATGTTTTTGTTAATTCTCTTCTTAATTTTAAATATTGTTTTTAGTAAAAGTTCTAATCCTTTAGCCGATAAATATTCTGCAGTCGCTGGTATCAAAACCGAGTCGCATGCTGATAACACATTTAAAGTCATTAGACCTAAGCTAGGCATAGAATCAATTAACACAAACTGGTAATCATCTTTAATTTCATCAATAATAGTTTTTAGAATATACTCCCTACTCATAGCTGATACTAACTTGATTTCAATATCTGCAAGTTTCATACTAGCAGGTATAATATCAATGCCTTCCTTTGTGATAATATATTCTTCTTTCTTTGGTAGGTCTTCTTCTTTAATTACTCTTTCCATAAGGTCATATAAAGTTATATCTAATTGTTCTGGCCTTTCAATTCCAAAGCAATCTGTAAGATTTCCTTGATTGTCGCTATCAACAACTAGAACCTTATATCCCTTTTTACTTAATGCTGTTGCTAAATTTCTACAAGAGGTGGTTTTTGAAGTTCCGCCTTTTTGACTTGCAATTGCGATAATTTTATTCATTTTTTTAACTCCTTC
>JAOZKH010000025.1 GCA_029935405.1 Vallitaleaceae bacterium
GTGTTCAGGAAGTAAAAGCATTAGCATCGGTTATAGGCGAGGATGAGTTATCAGATATTGATAAGATATACATGGAATTTGGCAAAGAATTTGAACATAGATTTGTTGCACAGAAAACTGATGAAAACAGATTTATGGATGCAACCCTTGACTTAGGGTGGGAACTTCTTGGTATTTTACCAAGAACAGAACTTGATCGTTTAGATGATGAAATATTAGACAAATACTATAAACCACGTAAGAAAGACAGTGATTAATAATGGATGCTACGTTATTTCCAACTAAAGGAAATTTAATGATATCAAAGAGTAGATTAGCTTTGTCAAAACAAGGCTATGAATTGATGGACAAAAAGCGAAGTATTTTAGTTAGAGAAATGATGCTTCTAATCGATCAAGCTCGGGAATTACAGGTTCAAATCAGTGAGACGTTTGCAGATGCTTATAAAGCACTTCAAAATGCCAATATAACACTAGGGATTAATACTGTTCAACAGATTTCAAAAGCAATAGAACTAGAAGATCAAGTCACAATTAATGTTAGATCTATTATGGGTGTTGAAATTCCGATATTAGGAGAAATAGATTCAGTAATTTTACCTCAATTTGGATTTGCCAGAACGAATACTTCACTTGATGAAGCTTATTATAAGTTTCTAAAAGTGAAGCAGTTAACTCTTTTGCTTGCAGAAATAGAAAACGCAATCTATCGATTAGCAATTAATGTTAAAAGAACACAAAAACGTGCCAATGCTCTTAAAAACATTATGATTCCAAAATATGAAAAACTTACTAAGGATATTACTAATGCATTAGAAGAAAAAGAAAGAGAAGAATTCACAAGGCTCAAAATGATAAAAAATTTTAAAGAAAGCAGTTAAATAATATATTTAAAGGATAATTAAATGGATATATCAAAGAGATTAAATAAGTATATAAGTGATTCAGGATTTTCATCTAGACGTGAAGCAGATGAGTTTATAGAAAATGGGCTTGTCAAAGTAAATGGAAAAGTTGCGCATACAGGAACAATGATAGGTACTAATGATAAGGTAATTGTTAATGGACATCTAATTGATACTAAAACTCAGAAGATATATATCGTATTTAATAAACCGATTGGTATCACCTGTACAACTGATAAAAAGGATTCAACTAATATTATTGATTATATTAGATATCCTATTAGAATATTTCCAATTGGTAGGATAGATAAAGATTCAGAAGGACTAGTTCTGTTAACTAGTGATGGAGATATTGTTAATAGGATTTTAAGAGCAGGTAATGCTCATGAAAAAGAATATCATGTTACAGTAGATAAAAAAATAACAGAGCAGTTTGTTAAAAAAATGGCGGCAGGAGTAAGAATCCATAAAACAATCACCTTACCATGTAAGGTGACTAGATTAAAAGGGAATGGTTTTAGCATTGTTTTGAAACAAGGTTTGAACAGACAGATAAGATTAATGTGTGAAACCTTAGGTTATGAAGTTCTTGCTCTAAGAAGAACAAGAATTATGGATATTGATTTAAAAGGTGTTGAAGTTGGCACATACAGAGAATTAACATCAACCGAAATCAATAATATTTTGAATGCTACGAAAGATTCTTCGAAAACTGAAGAAGCTTCTAAAATTCGAAAAGGAAAACAGCAATCTAAGAAAAATCCGTCTGTTAGATATGCAAGTAATAATAAAAAATCAGGTAAATATAGTAAAAAGAAAAGCCCTATTAGAAATAAAATGAAGAGTAAGAGGAAGTGATATTTTAATCAACTTCTTGAATCTTCATCAAGTTAGTATTACCTGTAATTCCTAATGGAACTCCTGCAGTGATTACAACTCTGTCTTTAGATTTTACAAAGCCAAGTTTTTTGGTTTTTTCAACAGATTTATAAAATAATATATCACTTGAAGTTTCTTGCTTCATAAGAATTGGTGTTACGCCCCAATATAACATCATTTGTTTTTGAGCCTTTTTATTGGAAGTTGTTGCAATAATAGGTACATTTGGTCTAAACATACTAATTAGTCTTGCTGTTTCACCTGAATAAGTTGGGCAAATAATAGCAGAAGCATCAAGATGTACTGCCGTTGAACAAGAGGCATAACTAACTGCATTAGTTACAGATTTAATTTTTGAATTTTGAATTTTATGAAATAAATTTTCAAAATCTATGGTTTTTTCGCTTGCTTCTGCAATTTTTTTCATTGCTCTTACAGATTCTACTGGATATTTACCAGCAGCAGATTCTCCAGATAACATGATAGCATCGGTTCCATCAAGGACAGCATTAGCAACATCTGAAACTTCAGCTCTAGTTGGTCTTGGATTGTTTATCATAGAATCTAACATTTGAGTAGCAGTAATAACTGGTATTTCAGCATCATTACATTTCTTAATAATCATTTTCTGAACTAGGGGAATGTATTCAGCAGGGGTTTCAACGCCTAAGTCACCACGGGCAATCATGATACCATCTGAAAATTCTATTATCGAATCAATATTATCAATACCATCTTGAGATTCGATTTTAGAGATAATATGTACGTCTTTACCACCATTGTTATCTAATAATTTACGAAGCATTAATACATCATCTGCATTTCTTATAAAAGAGGCTGCAACATAATCAATATCTTCCTTGATTCCAAAGATAATATCATCTTCATCTTTTGCGGTAAGAGCAGGTAAATTTAGGTTGATATTAGGTACGTTAACACCTTTTCTATTTTTTACAACGCCACCATTTTTTACAATACAGATAATGTCTTTTTCAAAAACAGAGCTTACTTCTAGTTCAATAAGTCCATCGTCAATTAATACAATACTTCCGATACTAACATCTTCATGAAGATGTGGATAATTGACACAAAATTTAGTGTTATCACCTTCAAAATCTCCATAACAAATAGTTACAGTATGGCCGGTTTCTAAGGTGGTTTGACCATTTTTAAACAATTTTGTTCTTATTTCTGGACCTCTTGTATCCATTAAGATAGCCACTGGGGTATCAAGTTCTTCGCTTACTTCTTTTATCATATCAATAACAACTTTATAATGTGTTTGATTTCCATGGGATAAGTTAAGTCTAGCAACACTTAGTCCACTTTTTACTAGGTCAGTGAAAGTTTCTTTTGAATCGCTTGCAGGTCCTAGTGTACAAATAATTTTAGTTTTATTCATTTTGTCCTCCTGTTAATTGGTGGTTAAAGTATAAAATAATATTTCATATATGATATAATACAATATATGGTTAAGGTAGAGTTTTAAAATATAAACCTAACTATAGTAACACATTATAGCTGATAACTAATTATTTTGCTAGTATAATTGCAATAATTAACTGTGAATAAGGTTTCTAGACGAGCACTACCGTGCTAGCCTATCTCCCTAACTCACAATAACTCTGATTTACTTTTTAGGAGAACGAATGGGATTTGAATATACTAAGGAACAGGAAAAAGTTATATATACAACAGGGAGCAATATCTTAGTATCGGCAGCGGCAGGTTCAGGTAAAACGGCGGTATTGGTACAAAGAATTATTAAGATGGTTGCAGATAAGAAAAGATTAGTATCTATGGATGAGTTACTAATTGTGACTTTTACTAAGGCGGCAGCTTCTGAAATGAGAGAAAGAATTGCTAGTGGTATTGAAAATGCTATCGAGAATGAAAGTGATGAAATCGTTATTAATCACCTCATTAAACAACTAGCATTATTATCGACAGCTAATATTATGACAATGCATAGTTTTTGTTTGAAAATATTAAAGAGTTATTATCATTTGATTGGACTTGATCCTACATTTAGAATAGGTAGTGAAACTGAATTAGTTCTTATTAGAGAAGAAGTAATTGACGATCTTCTTGAAGAAGAATATGCGAAGCAAGATGATGGCTTTATTCAAGTAATAGAGTCTTTTGCGGATGGGAAAAATGATAATAGAGTTAAAGAACTTATTTATAAAATATATAATTTTTCTATGAGTAATCCTTGGCCAGATAAATGGTTAGATGAAAGTTTATCAATGTTAACTATAAGAACTCCTAAAGACTATGAAGAAAGTCCTTATTATCAAATAATAGTGAGTAGCGTTAAAGATGACTTGTTTGGAATACCTGATATGTTTAAGGAAATCGATGAATTGATGCTATTAAATGAAGGACCTGATAAATACAAAGATACAGTTGAGGTGTTATTTAATTGGTATGAAGCTGTAATATATCTAATTACTGAAGGTGACTATAATAAAATTAAGGAAATTACAGAACAAACAAAAATACCTACTCTTTCTAGAAAAACAAAAGGTTATGACAAGGAACTTGCGACTCAAGCTAAAGATTTAATAGATAATATTAAAATGTTAATGAAGAGTATTGATAAATTATATTATGATGAAGAGTCAATAATTACACAAACAGAGTCGATTAATAGGTTGATTAATGAATTGGTTCGTTTAACTCGTAACTTTAAGCGCATGTTTCGTGAAGAAAAAGATGATAAAAATATAATTGATTTTAATGATTTTGAACATTTTGTTTTAGAGTTATTATATACAGATGGTGAAGCAAGCAGCATAGCTAAAAGTTATCAGGAACAATTTGTTGAAGTGTTAGTGGATGAGTATCAAGACACTAATGAAGTGCAAGAGGCAATAATAACTGCATTATCCAAAAAGAATAATCTATTTATGGTTGGGGATCTTAAACAGAGCATTTATAAGTTTAGACTTGCTAAACCAGAGATTTTCCGTGAAAAATACGACATCTATGATTATGAAGACAGTGTTAATATTAAGATTGATTTAGCTAAGAATTTTCGCTCAAGAAGGGAAGTACTTCGATTTACAAATGAAGTGTTTGAAAAAGTCATGAGTAAAACTATTGGTGATGTTAATTATGATAAACATGCTAAATTGTATTATGGTTCAATGGATTATCAAGAAGAAAGTATTAATTATATACCTGAATTAATTATAGCAGAAGTAAGTGATAAAAATCAGTCAAAAGAATTGTTACAAGGTGAAATTATTGCTGGAAAAATTCATGATATGATTAGTAATGAAGATTTTATGATATTTGACAAAGAGCTAGGTATAAGAAGACAAATAATGTATAAAGATATTTGTGTCCTTATGAGAAGTCCATCAACAACAATTAGGCAGATAAAAGATGTATTTGACAAAGAATTAATTCCATATAGTGCTGATGTTTCTAGTGGTTTTTTTGATACGGTGGAAGTAAGCATAATCCTCAATGTCTTAAGGCTTATTGACAATCCTTACCAGGATATACCACTAGCGTCAGTACTTCGTTCAGGTATTGTTGGCCTTAATGAGAAAGAAATGTTAACAATAAGAGAATTTAATAAGGATTGTACTTATTACGAAGCTTTGCTTGGTTACATTGATGCACAGTTAGAAATTAAGGATAATAATATTAACGTAATAGCGGATAAAGGAAGACGGTTTTTAGCTAACATTAAAAGGCTACAAGAATTATCGCTTCATATGTCACTAGACATACTGATACAAAAGATTTATACTGATACAGGTTTCCCATATTTTGTAAGATTTATGGAAAATGGTGAACAGAGATTAACTAATCTTAAATATTTACAAGTTCAAGCAAAAAGTTTTGAGCAATCAAGCTACAAAGGCTTATTTAACTTTATTAGATATATTGAACATATTAAAAAATATGAGATTAAGGTACCAGAGCCACTTACAATAGGAGCTGATAGTGGGGTGACTTTACTTAGCATCCATAAGAGCAAGGGTTTAGAATTCCCAGTTGTGTTTATTATTGGATTACATAAAGAATTTAATATGATAGATTTAAAACAAAACTTTATGCTGCATCAGGAACTTGGATTTGCATGTGATTACTTTGATCCAGAGAGAAGATTAAGGATGGAAAGTGGATTTTCAAAAGCCTTAAAGATTTCAGGAGCAAGGGAACTATTAAGTGAAGAATTAAGACTTTTTTACGTTGCATTAACAAGAGCAAGAGAAAAGTTAATACTTATTGGAGTAGTTAAAGATATTGATAAAAGTATGGAAACACAATTAAAGTATTCATCTTATATTAACGAAATTCCGTTTACTAAAGTGGCTAAAGCTAAATCGTATTTAGACTTGATATTAATGAGTTGTCCACCTGATGTACCCTGGTATGATAAATTGATTTATGATCAAGAAATAAAAGAACAAGAACAAGGACATGTTTTTCAATTGATTAATGAACGCAAACTAGCAAAGATTGATATGCTTACAGAAGCCCTTAAAAATGAAAAAGAGATAACATTCCTTGATGAAATGACTAAAGAGTATAAATATGTCGGGCAAACAAAGAAATACGTTACTATGTCTGTTTCAGAACTTAAGGAAAATCAATCAAAAGAGAAATTTAATACTAAGCAATATGAAATCAAGAGAAATATCAATGGAGACAAAGAAATAAATTTATCAAAAAGTAGTGCTAAATTGAAAAAAAATAAAGTGTTGAAAGGTGCAGAGTATGGACTAATTATGCATAAAGTTTTATCAATGCTTCCACCAAAACCTGACTATACTTATAATGAGATTAGTGAATTTGTAACAAGTTTATTTGATAAAGAAATAATTGAAGAAGAGTTTAGGGGCAAGGTTTATATTAAATCTATAAAAACTTTTACTGCTTCAAAATTTTATGAGAGAATAGTTGAGGCAGCAATTAATAAGAAACTATTTGTGGAACAACCATTTGTTCTAGGTATCAAAGATAATGAAGATTTAAGAATGATTCAAGGTGTTATTGACCTTTATTTTGAAGAAGAAGGGCAATTTATACTTCTTGATTATAAAACTGATTATATAGAGGAAGGCCAGGAACAAGTTTTAGTTGATCGATATAAAATACAACTAGATTATTATAAAAAAGCATTAGAAGATATTACTGGCAAGAAGGTGGTAGAGACATATATATATAGTTTGTCCACAGAAAAATTAATAGAATGTTAGTAGCAACATTCCCTACGTAGAGGAGTTACTATGAGTCAATATGAAAATTTTGCATATATATATGATGAATTAATGGAAGATGTAGAGTATGAGCAATGGCTCAAATTTATTATGAATGAAATTACAAAAAATAATTTGAAAGAAAAGTCTATATGTGAACTTGGTTGTGGCACCGGGAATATGACAATGTTACTTGCAAAGGCCGGATATGATATGATTGGTATTGATATATCAGAAGACATGTTGATGGTAGCGAGAGAAAAAGCTGTTGATTCTGATTGTGGGATACTATATCTTCAACAAGATATGAGAGAATTTGAGCTGTATGGTACAGTTGACACTATTATTGCAACATGTGATAGCTTAAATTATATAGATAAAGAAGGTGTCGAGAAAGTATTTAAATTAGTTAAAAACTACTTAAATCCAGACGGTTTATTTATATTTGATTTGAATACTGGCTATAAGTTTAGTCATATATACTCTGGAAAGTCCTTTAGCGAATTAGGAGAAAACTTCGCATATATATGGGAAAACCAATATAATATAATTGAGAAAATAAACGAATATTATATAAGTTTTTTTGTTGAAGATAAAAGTGGTAGGTACGAGCGATTCGATGAATACCATCAGGAGTTTGTACACGAGACATCAGAAATCAGAAAAGTGGCAAGTAATAATAATATGACTATTTTAGGTGTATATAATAATTACAGTAAAGAAAAAACAACAAATACAACACAAAGAATAACTTATGTACTAAAGAAAGGTATAAAATGAATAGAATTTTAAGAGCAACAACTAAAAATCAAGAAGTAAGGGCTTTTGTTGCAGAGACAAGAGATTTAGTAAATAAAATAACACAGATGCATCAGACAACACCAGTTGCTAGTGCGGCTCTTGGCAGAACATTGACAGCGGCAGCAATAATGGGCGTTATGTTAAAGGGTGCTAAAGATCAAATTACAATAAACATTAAAGGAGAAGGTCCTATTGGTGGAATAATGGCAAGAGCTAATGGTAATGGTGAAGTGAGCGGTTATGTTATAAATCCTCTAGTAGATATTTCGACTAAAACTAATGGCAAACTAGATGTTTCAGGTGCAATTGGTCCTGGTAAATTAACTGTAATTAGGGATTTTGGTTTAAAGGAACCATATGTTGGACAAATCGATCTTGTATCTGGTGAAATTGCAGATGACTTAACATATTATTATGCAAGTTCTGAACAAACAAATTCAGTGGTGGCTCTTGGTGTACTTGTGGATAAAGATTACTCAATTAAACAAAGTGGTGGATTTATGATTCAGTTATTACCAGGAGCAAGTGAAGAAACTATTATTAAATTAGAAGAAAATATCCACCATATTAGTAGTGTTACTGCAATGTTTGAAAATGGACTTAATGCAGAAGGGATTTTAGATGCTATTCTCAAAGGTCTAGAACCTAAAATTCATGAAATAACATCCCCAGAATTTAAGTGTAACTGTAGTAAACAGCGATATGAAAATGCGCTATTAACAGTTGGTAAAGATGACTTGCAAGAAATGATAGATGCAGATAAAACTATTGAAACTATCTGTCATTTCTGTAATAGTAAGTACTATTTTGATAAAAATGAACTAGAGGTAATAATGAGTAGATTATAATAAATAAATGAATAAATAAATGTAAATTTTAATAGAAAGGAATTTAATGGATATTAAACAAAGACTTGTCAAAATATATAATAGTGAAGCTAAAGCGTATGAGTTTATAAAATTATTAAATGAAAAATTGGAGAAATATCAATCTAATAGTCAAGCAAGAAAATCATTGAGCCAAAAAGATGTTGTATTAATAACATATGGGGATTCGATTACTGGAGAGCAGTTAAAAAATATTAATTATTTAAAACAATTAATGGATAAATACGTGGGAGACTTGATTTCGGCAATTCATATTTTGCCAATGTTTCCATATACTTCTGATGACGGATTTTCTGTGATAAACTATAAAGAAATCGACAAAACAATAGGTACATGGAATGATATTCTTAAGTTGAGTGATAATTATGACCTTATGTATGATGCAGTAATAAACCATATTTCACAAAAAAGTGAATGGTTTAAAAAGTGTCTTGAAGGTGATGAAAAATACAAGAATTATTTTATTAAATATCAAGATAACTATGATTATTCTAAAGTTATCAGACCTAGAACGTCACCATTATTTTCAGAATATAGAACAAATGAAGGAAATAAGAAGTACTTAACTACCTTTAGCGAAGATCAAGTTGATATTAACTATGAAAGTATTGATGCAGCAACAGATATTATTGAACTATTGGTATATTACGCTAAAAATGGAGCTACATTTATACGACTAGATGCAATAGGGTTTTTATGGAAAGAAAGCGGAACAACTTGTCTTCATAACGATAAAACACATGAGATGATAAAAGTAATGAGAGAAGTGCTTGATGAATATGTTCCTAAAACGATGTTAATTACAGAAACAAATGTACCTCATAAAGATAATATTAGTTATTTTGGAAATGGAAGTGATGAGGCACAGTTAGTGTATCAATTTCCATTACCGCCACTTACCTTGTTTTCGTTTATGAAGGAAGATGCAACTAAATTAAGTAAGTGGGCAGATTCTTTAGACGTATTGTCAGAGGAAACCACATTTTTTAATTTTTTAGCTTCCCATGATGGAATAGGACTTCGCCCTACTGAAGGAATACTAACTGATGAAGAACGTAATGAAATGGCAATATTTGTACTAACAAATGGTGGTAGAATTAATTATAAAACAGATAATTCTGGTGTTAAAAGTCCTTATGAACTTAATATCAATTATCAGGATGCATTATCAAGTCCATATGATTCTGATGAAAAGCGAATAAAAAGATTTATTGCTAGTCAAGTATTACTTATGTCTGTTGTAGGAATTCCAGCAATATATATACACAGTCTATTAGGCTCGAGAAACGATTATTTAGGGGTGGAAAAATCTGGAATAAACAGAAGAATTAATAGAGAAAAACTTGATTATAGCAAATTATGCGAAAAGTTAGATAAGGATAGTTTTAGGAAAGAAATACTAAAACAACTGTTAAATGTTTTGACAATTCGTAGGGAAGAATCAGCTTTTTCTCCAATTGCTAAGCAAGAGGTCATGTTTTTAGATAAACGTATATTTGCAATAAAGCGAATCAATAGTGAAACCAATTCAACAGTTACAGTACTAATAAATGTTTCATCAAAACAAGTAGTACTTAATGTGCCAATTACTGGTAAGGAATTATTTACAGGAAGAAAAATTGATGAAAATATTGTAATGAATGGTTTAGAATTTATGTGGATTAAAGAATAATACATAGAGAACAAGAGGAGGAAATTGTATGGACTTTATTGATAATCAAAAACAGATTTTTGATTCGTTAATTAATATATATAATAATAAAAACTATCTTAAAGAACTGAATCAAAAAAGAAATCAAATTATTGAAGTTTTTGAACAAATTTTCAATGATGAAGCTACTAGCTTTCAACTTGTTTACAATAATTCAATTAATAATGGTAAGTATTACAAAATTGAATCAAGAATCAAAAGAGCAGAGAGCCTTAGAGAAAAGTTTTTTCGTAGAAATATAGGGCTTGATCTTATAAGAAGTCTTGAATTAGACATAGAAAATATTGAAGAAAAAGCTAAACAACGCAAAATAAGAGAGCAGTATAGTTTGCTTGATGATGTTATAGGAATTCGTATTGTTACTGAATTAAAAGCGGATTGTATGAGCGCACTTAACTTAATAGAGAATAAGATAAGTTTATTTAATCAAGGAGGTATATTTTTTCAGACTGACTTTAAAAGCCAACCATCAAAGATGGAAAATGGCCTTGAAATAATTAAGTTAAAAGGTATTTATGGAGATAAAAATGCTTTTGAATTGCAGATAAAGTCTAAGATAGATGCTGCATGGGGAGATATAGATCATAAACTTTTTTATAAAGATTATAGTTTTACACCAATGAAAGATAGTTTACAGGTATCTATGAATAATATCGGTGAACTTCTCAACCATATAGAAAAATTTCTCTATGACCTTAGAGAAACTAATAACGATACTGGAGATAATTACTCTAATCAACGTTTAGTTGATTATTTATTTAATGAGGTCAGTCCGAAAATTGACGCTAAATTAAATATTAATTATGACTTAAAAAGAATCCTAGAGCCAATCATGTTTTTTGGTAAAGAGTTGAACATAGGCGATTCAATAGGTGATATTAACTTTGAACTTTATGAACGCATAAGTGAGTTTGAAGAGTATAAAGCTTATGAATCTATTCGAAAATACAATTTCGATTATGTACTATTAGAGGTAATATTTATTAATTGTCTCGTATATATTGAAGAACTTGTGGAAGAAACCATGGACTATAATAGAATGCTCAAACATTATTTTGTGGTTTTAAGTAAATATATGGAAAAGAAAATTCGGGATACAGGTGGAAACATTGAAAAAAATTATTATAAAGTTATATTTAGGAAAATGTATTTATTGCTAAATTGTGTGGAAGATCCTGACATACTTTTTGATTCTACTATTTATAAGAAATTAAGATTAATTGATAAAATAATAATTGACGTTATAGTTGAAGATGAATTAGAAATCAATGTAAATAGAGTTTCAGATCTTTTTACAATATTTTCTTTCTCGAAGGGTAAGCGAATCAGTGAATATGAGTATGATGAAGATGAAGATTATATTGAAATTCTAACAAAGGTTAAACATCAGGTTGAAGCAATGGATAATAAAGCATTAATTGATTTTTGTAATCAGATTATTCTAAATATAGCTAAAGATATAGAATCTAAGGAGGAAAAGTGATGAGCAAAATACTTATACAAAAATATAGTCAAAACAATCAAAGTTTCATTAATTTCATCATAGATTTTAAAACCTTAAATAGAACAAGCAAAGTCATGGTATATGGTGAAAGTAAATATGGATATCAGAGGAAACCAGATAAAAAACACTATAGTAAAATAAAAAAATATTTTCTAAACGAGCCTAATGCTATTTTGCCTTCTTCATTAATACTTGGTGTAGACAGGGACGTTATTGAAAAATATATAGTGAAAGAAAAGGGTAATGAGTATCTAAACCTTGAAGGTATTAATAAAAAGATTTTCAGAATTGTAGACGGACAACATAGGTTAAAGGGGTTAGAAGAAGCGATAAAGGGAAAACCTGAACTAGAGGATTATATATTTAATGTTGTGGTCATTGTAACAGATATAAAAAACCGTTCTAAAGAGCTTGAAATATTTACAGATATTAATTCTAAAAGCAAACGAATCAGAGTAGATCTTGCCCTACTTGCAAAATATAATTATGAAATATATGAAGGTAAAATTGAAAAATTAGGTGAACATATTGCTGTTAAAACAGCGTTCAAATTAAAGGAAGAAAATAGTGAACGCAATATTTGGCGTAATGGCATTAAGTTTGATGTTCATGAAGAAAAAGCACTTGGAATTGTTAGTATTAATGCTTTTAAACATTCTATAAAACCACTTTGTGATAAGTATCTTAGAGATATAGAGTTTAATATGAAAGAAGCAACAGATATTCAAAAATATGAAATGGCAGAAACTGCATCAGATTTTATTGTGCAATTATTAGTTGAGGCTTGGACTATTGTTGCAGAAAAATGGGGAGGCTGTTTCTCTCCATCTATAGAAAATGATTATTTTTATGATATTAAAGAGTATTATTATAATCGTAAATATTATATTCAAAAAACTTTAGGAGTTAAGGTGTTAAATTCAATATTATATGATACTGTCAGAAATTCAAATCTTACAGAATACAATCTTGGTAAATTTTATAGAACGATTATTGCTAGTAATGTTAACATTTCAAATTGGTCAACAGGTGATATGTTTGCAGGATTAAGCTCTGAATCAGGTTTTAAATTAGCCAAAAACTATGTATTGAATAAACAAAATGAATAGAAATATTAAATAGAAATATTAAATAGAAATATTGAATAAATATACCTGTTAGAGGAGAAAAATGTTATTTAGTGAATTAAATTTAAATGTAAAAATATTAAAAGCACTTAAAGAACAAGAATATAGCAAAACTACAGAAATTCAAGAAAAAGTAATTCCTTATTTGATAAAAGGAAGGGATCTACTTGGTTGTGCTCAGACTGGCACTGGAAAAACAGCTGCTTTTGCAATCCCAATATTAGAAAAGTTATCTCAAAAACCTATAACACCTGAAGTGTATAACAAAGTTCAAGCTTTGGTATTAGCACCAACAAGAGAATTAGCTATTCAAATTGGTGAAAGCTTTAATAAATATGGCCAGTTTCTGGATATACAGACAGGTGTTGTTTACGGTGGAGTAACACCAAAACGACATATGAAAGTGCTTAAAAGAGAACCAAGTATTCTAGTTGCGACACCAGGGAGATTACTTGATTTAATCGATAAAGAATGTGCGGATTTAAGCTGTGTTGAATATTTTGTGCTTGATGAAGCTGATAGAATGCTTGATCTTGGGATGATTGAAGATGTCAGGAAAATTATTGCTAAGTTACCAAGTGTAAGACAAAACATGTTATTTTCAGCAACTATGCCAAAAGAGATCACTAAATTAGTGCAGTCAATGCTAAGAAATCCAGTTAGAATAGATATAAAAAGTAAAGCACGACAAAAAAACAAAATCACACAGCAAGTTTATAATGTGGAAGAACCTGATAAAACAGCAAGGTTATTACAACTTTTAAGAGAGAATAAATATGAATCTGTTTTAATATTTGCTCGAACTAAAAACAAAGTAGATAAAATATGTAAAGCAATAAATATTGCTAATATAAGAGCTAAAGCACTCCACGGCGATAAAAACCAATCGGAACGACAAAAAGTCATGTATTTATTTAAAAGTAAAGAGATTAAAGTATTAGTAGCAACTGATGTTGCTGCAAGAGGTATTGATATAGATGGATTATCCTTAGTAATAAATATGAATATTCCTACGGTTCCTGAAACATACATACACAGAATCGGCCGTACAGGACGGGCCGGTTATAGTGGTATGGCTATTTCTTTTTGTTCAAATCAGGAAAAAGAATCACTTAAGAATATTAAGATATTACAGCAATTATTGCATCACTAATTATTAAACCAGACTGGACTCATGGAACTTATGATCCTAATAAAGGGGTTAAAATGGAAGTTACCGAGATTCCAAAGGATAATAAATAATAAATGACAAATAAAAAAGCTGTACTAGAGAAACTAGTATAGCTTTTTTATGTATATAAAACTATTATTTAATATTAAGCTGATTTTTCAGCAGGTTTAGGTTCCTTAATTGTAGTGGATACAATCAACCCGGTAATTGCTGCAACCATTGCAATTGTAAATGTTTGCTGGAAGCTAGCGCTATTTCGTTTGATGATTGGTCCCATAAGTGCTGCGATACCATATGCTTGGAAGATTAAGCTATAGTTGGCGCTGAATTTTTTAGCACCAAATAGTTTGCCGACAATGGTTGGCACAACAGATAAGAAAGAACCGTACCCAAGAACAATACCAATAATAGCTATTAAGAAAATCGGATAGGATAGTTTTGCAAAACTTAGAACAGCAAGTGAGATGATGGTGACAAGGTACATAATCCTATAAATATTGAGTGCACCTATTTTATCAGCTAAACGACCAGCAGCTAAACGACCGGCTGCGTTGAATAAAGCAATATAACCAACAATTGCAGAAGCAGTTTTAATATCTAGATTTACTAATTGCATTCCGATATCTTTTGCCAAACCGATAATCAATAAACCTGGCATTAAGGCTAATAAGTCACTTGCTAATAACTTGTAGAAATTCCCAGTACGTAACATATCTCTTGTTCTCATTGATATGTGTGCATCAGGATCAACATGTGCAATGACCTTAGAATCTCTTGGTATATCAAGTAGTAAAGCACCAATGATTGTCATAAATGCATAAATAATCCCTAACTTTAAAAAGGTACTTGAAATAACTTCAGGAGTATACACACTAACGTCCAACATTTTGTAGATGACATTTTTAAAGAGAAATCCACCCATTGCAAAAGATGCTGTTGCTACGCCTGTTACGGCTCCTTTATGATTCGGGAACCATTTAACTAAAGTTGATAGTGGACAAACATAAACAAAACCTACACCAGCGCCGGCTAGTACTCCGTAAGTGATATAAAGTGTTGTTGAAGTTGATGCAAGAGAAGATAACATAATACCACTACTATATAGAATACCACCGATTAACGCGGTGAACCTTGGGCCCTTTTTTAGTTGAAGTCTTCCTGAAAGAATAGTTGCTAGTGAAAATGATGCTAATGAGATAGAGTAAGTAGTTACAACAGTATGTAATTCCCAACCATATGCTTTTGAAATTGGTTGGTTAAATAAGCTCCATGCATAAAAAGCCCCAATCGCTAGTTGAGCCATGATTGCTCCAAATACGATAATCCATTTGTTAGTTATTTTGTAATTCATAGGTGATGCCTCCTAAATAATCTTGATAATATCATATGGTAAGTTACTTCATTTATTACTGTAAGTAATAGAATTTTGTCATCAACCTTTATATAATAACAGAAGTTGAACATGATTTCAATAAAATAAAATATAACACTAAAATAAAAAAAACCTCCAAAAAATTAGAAGGTAATAGCAGTAATATTATATATGAATATATACCAGTATTTCCAGGAACAGAAAAACCAATATTAGAAAACGTGTGTACCTTTATAGTTCAACTATGTAGTTTTGACACCTTAACCAAAAATCTAATGTTTTAACAAAATAGCGCAAAAAATGCTAAAAATAAATTATTACATGATAAACCTATAAATCAGATAAGGAATATATCTTCTAGCTCTAATACCTAGTTTATCTGAATTTTTCATAATACCTTTATATAGTTCCTCGTTAACTTTTAGCGTTATAGTTCTTAAGTTTTGATTGTAATTACTAGGGAAATAGTCACTAATATTGTCTCTACTAATATTATCTTGAGACAATAATACATTTAACTTTTTCTTTACTGTTATCTCATTTTGATGACATATAGATTTAAAGGTATCATATGCAGTTTCGTTAATACTAAATTTTATAATTCTCATAATATTCTCCTTGTAAAATAATTGTTTATTAACAGTTTACCACAGATTTATAAGTATTTGACAAAAACGTATCTAGTGTTATAATGTTTAGTAGATAACTTGGATAATTTGGATATATTCGATTGCTTAGTCATTGGTTAAGTAGACGTTTTAGAAAACATTATACTAACTTATAAAAAAAATATGTAGGAGGCAATATGTCAAGATTAGAATGTAATAAAAGAGATGAAAGCATCAAAAACAAAAGGTTAAGAAGAGAGGGATTTGTTCCAGGAATCATTTATGGAAAAAATTTGGATGAATCAATTAAAGTACAAATTGATGCTAAAAAATTGTCAGAATTATTTAAGACAAGTAATGTAGGATCTCAATTGTCAGTTGTTGTGGATGGGGAAGAAATTAATACAATTATTAAGTTAGTTGAATACATGCCAATGTCTTCAAAATACCAACACATTGATTTCCAAGTATTAACATCAGGCGAGAAGATAAAGACAAGTGTTCCAATTAAGTATATAAATAAAGAAAATATTCAAGATGAAGGTATTGTGCAAGAATATTTCAATGCTTTAGAATATGAAGTATTACCAAAGGATATGATGGATACTTTAGAGATTGATCTTTCTGTTCTTTCATTAGCTAATGATATTAAAGTTTCAGATTTAGAATTAGTGAATGATGAGCGTTATCATATTTTGACAGCATCTAATAGTGTGTTAGTTAGTCTTGCTCCAATTCAAGAAGTAATACTTGAAGCAGAAGATGAAGATGCAGAAGATGAAGTAGAAACAGTTGTTGAAGAAGAAGCTACAGAAGAATAAAATGTAATACAAAATATATTTAAATGATATTAAAGAAAGACTTACACATGTGAGTCTTTCTTTTTTTGATTTTTTTACTTTTAAATACAATAAATCCGTTGTTAAATGTCCGTGGTTCAAATTGACACTTATAAATAAGTACTATATAGTTGAATTATAATATAAATAAGAAAATTTTGTGCTTAAGAGGTGAAAAAAATGAAGAATTCAAGATTAAAAGGTACATATGCTTATATTTATTTAGATCATATTATTCATAACTACAAGGAAGCATGCCGTATTGTGTCAGAGGATAAGGAAGTGTCATGTGTAGTGAAATCAGATGCATATGGACATGGAGAAAATCAAGTTGTTCAGGCGCTTATTGAAAATGGTTTGAAAATAATATGCGTTAGTACAATTATGGAAGCTATAAGACTTAGAAAGAAGTTTGAAGATATTGAAATATTAATACTTGGATATACACCTGAATTTCTGATGAGAAAGATTGTAGAACATAAGTTGATTCAAACTATTAGTACCTTAAAAGAAGCTGAAAAACTTAATAGTATAGGAAAAATAAGAGTACATATCAAAATAAATACAGGTATGAATAGATTAGGGTTTGATTGGAAAAACCCATTACCTATAGAACAGATAAATAAACTTGAAAACATAAAAATTTCTGGCATATTTTCGCACCTACACAGTAGTGCAGATGCTGACAAAAAATCTGTTGTTGAACAATTTAGAAGATATAATTATCTTATAGATAAATTAGAATATAAACAAATAAACTTTGGAATAAAACATATTTGTAATAGTGGTGGTATTATTGATTTGCAGAACATGCATCTAGACATGGTTCGTGAAGGAATTATGCTTTATGGATTATATCCTTCTAATGACGTGAATAAAAAACATGTAGAATTAAAGGAGTGTATGTCATTAAGATCTTATATTGCTAATATCTTAGAAGTTAATGAAGGTGAAGGAATTAGTTATGACCATACGTTTATTGCAAAAAAAACCATGAAAGTCGCAACAGTTAACATTGGATACAGTGATGGCGTTTTTAGGAATTTAAGTAATAAAGGTGAAGTCATCATTAATGATGAGAGAAGAAAAATTGTAGGACGTGTTTGTATGAATATGTTTGTAGTAGATATTACAGGTATGAAAAATGTAGCTGTTGAAGATGAAGTGATTCTTTTTGGTGAAAGTGATACTAAGTTTATATCTATAGATGAAGTAGCAGCAAATGCAGATACAATCAGTTATGAAATAGTATGTAGAACAGGTTATAGTGTACCAAGAGTTTATATTAAAAATGGTAAAGTCATTGAGATTGAAAGTGAATTTATTTTAGAGGAATAGGTGAAAAAATGTATCCACGTGTGTTGATTGATTTGGCAAAATTTAGAAATAATATAGAAATAGTCAAAAAAGAGATGGATGATAAAGGAATAGAAGTATTTGGTGTGAGCAAAGTATTTAGTGGTAATCCAATTATTGCAAAAGAATACCTAAATGCAGGACTTAAGACTATTGCAGAATCTAGACTTGATAACTTAAAAAAATTAAATGATATGAATATACAAAAAGTATTGCTACGGTTGCCAATGCATAGTGAAATAGAAGATGTAATAAGATATTCAGATATTTCACTTAATTCTGAATTAAATACACTAAAATTGCTTTCACAAGAGGCGATTAAACAAGGTAAGGTTCATAATGTAATATTAATGGTAGACTTTGGAGATTTAAGAGAAGGCATATATGAGGAAGAAGAATTATATAGTATTATTAGAAATTCATTGAATCTTGATGGAATAAAAGTAATTGGAATTGGAACTAATCTAACATGTTTTGGTGCAGTGATTCCTAAAATAAGTCACATGAATAAACTTGTGAATATCAAAAAAGAAGTTAAAAATAGATTTGACATAGAACTTGATTATATTTCAGGTGGTAACTCAAGTTCGTATTATTTGTTAGGAAATGATGAATTCCCACAAGAAATAAATAATCTTAGAATTGGTGAAATTTTTGTTTGCGGAAGAGAAACAGCTTTTGGCAACAGAGTTAAGGGAACCTATGATGATGTTTTTGTTATGGAAGCAGAGATTATTGAATTGAAAGTTAAACCTTCTTTTCCAATTGGAGAATCAGGAGTAGATGCGTTTGGTAATAAGCCGGTATATATTGATAAAGGTAATATGTTAAGAGCTATTTGTGCTATAGGAAGACAAGACGTAGGTATTGATGGATTGATTTTAATCGATGAAGGAATTGAAATACTAGGTGGTAGCAGTGATCATATGATACTCGATGTAACAGGTGGTAAACGTCAATATAAAGTTGGCGATACTATAAAATTCAAGTTAAAATACGGTGGCATTCTTGGAGTTATGACAAGTGAATATGTAAAAAAAATATATGTTTAAGGAGATTTGATATGGAAAATGTAAAAATAGCTATTTGGGGTTTTGGTGCAATGGGCGCTGGTATGGGAAAAATGTTAATGAACAAGGATGGTGTTGATGTTGTTAGTGTATGCGACTTACATCCTGACAGAGTAGGTAAAAGCATTTCAGAAGTACTTGGAATAAAAGGTCTAGAAAATGTGATTATTAGTGGAGATATTGAAGAGGTATTAAACAAAGGTAAGATAGACCTTTGTCTACTTGCAACTGATTCCTTTACTAAAGGAGCTTTTTCAAAAATGAAACTAATACTAGAAAAGAAAATCAACGTTATTACAACAGCAGAAGAAATGGCTTATCCAAAAGCACAAGAACCAAAACTTGCTAATGAAATTAACAAAATTGCGAAGGAAAATGGAGTTACAGTTCTTGGAACAGGGATTAATCCTGGAATGATTATGGATTTATTAGTTGTTTGCTTAACAGGATGTATGGAAACTGTTGAAACGATTGAAGCAAAACGAGTTAATAGCCTTTCACCCTTTGGAGTAACTGTTATGGAAGAACAAGGTGTTGGCATTACTGAAGAAGAATATAACAAAAGACAAGCAGCCGGAGAAATGGCAGGTCATGTAGGGTTTAGTGAAAGTATAAATATGATTGCAGATGCAGTTGGATGGAATGTTGAGAAATTTGAACAACAGATGAAACCTATTTTAACAACAGTAGACAGAAAATCACCATATGGTTTTGCAAAAGCTGGAAACTTAGCTGGTATTAATATGACAGGACAAGGATATGTAGATGGTGAAGTAAAAATTAATATGATTCATCCACAACAGATTGAACCTGAACTTGAAGGAACATATACGGGAGACTATATAACAATTAAAGGTAATCCGGAAATAAATATGGCAATAAACCCTGAGGTAGATGGAGGAATTGGAACAATTGCAATGTGTGTTAATATGATTCCACATGTTATTAATGCTAATCCAGGATTAAAGACAATGATTGATTTGCCTGTTCCAAGAGCAATTCTTGGCGACATGAGAAATTTCATTGATTAGGAGATAGATGATGAAAGCAGTAAAAGGTGATTGGGTTAGAATTTACAAAGTTATTCTAACATCAAAGGAACGAGGAAAAAAATTGCCAGAGGATACTAAAAAAGTTCCCCTTGAAATGTGGGATAAGGGATTTCTTCAAAGCAGTGAAGCCGTTATTGGAGATATTGTAGAAGTTGAAACAATAATTGGTAGAAATATAACAGGGAAACTTGTTGAAGTGAATCCGGTATTTGATATTAATTATGGTAATGGAATTACAGAAACACTATACATTGGTAGACAATTAAGAGAAATGTTAGGTGAATGATGTGAAGAAGAGTATGAACTACAAAGATGTAATGAATAGAAAAAATGAAATAATGAAAAGTGCTGTAGGCATTGATTATGATAAATTTGAAAGTGGAAGTATCGCTTTTGACTATGAAGAAATGATGAAAGAATCAAGTTATAGTCTTGAAGAAATGATTAATATTCAAAGTGAGTATTCAATAGGGAATACTCCAATTATTGAACTTAAAAATTTAACTAAAATTGCAAGAAAACTAGCACCAGAAGGTAAAGGGGCTAGGATATTTATTAAAGATGAAGCAATTAGCCCTTCAGGAAGCTTTAAAGCTCGCAGAGCAGCGATAAGTGTATATCATGCGAAAAAACTAGGATACAAAGGCGTTATTGCTGCTACAAGCGGTAATTATGGTGCTGCAGTTGCTTCTCAAGCAGCAATGCATGGTCTAAAGTGCATTATTGTTCAGGAATGTTATGATTCTAATCAAAAAGGACAGCCTGAAATTATTGAAAAAGCAAGAAAGTGTGAGGCCTACGGCGCAGAGGTTATTCAATTAACAGTGGGTCCAGAATTGTTTTATGAATTTTTAAAACTACTAGAAAGTACAGAATTTTTTAATGCCTCATTATACACACCTTTTGGAATAGCTGGTGTTGAAACCTTAGGTTATGAAATAGCTAAACAGTTTTTAGAGAAGGAAGGTAGGGCACCTGATGTTGTTGTTTGTACTAATGCAGGAGGAGGTAACTTAACAGGTACAGCTAGAGGATTGATTAAATCAGGAGTTACTAATACACAAGTTGTTGGTGCAAGTGTTAACTTAAAGGGACTACATATGGCTAGTGATACACAGTTTAATAAAAAGTCTTTTACAACTGGACATACAGGGTTTGGTATTCCTTTTGCTACACTACCGGATCGCTCAGATGTACCACGTTCAGCCGGTCGTGCACTTAGATACATGGATAGATATGTTACTGTAAATCAAGGAGAGGTTTTCTATATTACGGAAGCATTAGCTCAAATTGAAGGTTTAGAGCGCGGTCCTGCTGGAAACACTTCTTTAACCGCTGCTTTTAGTTTGGCAAGAGAAATGTATGAAAATCAAATAATTCTTGTTCAAGAAACTGAATACACAGGAGCAGGTAAGCATCTTCAACCACAGTTATCTTTTGCTAAGGATATGGGGATAGATATAATTGTAGGCGATCCAAGAGAAGAAATATGTGGTCAAAATATTATTCTTCCTAAGCATCCAGGACTAATACAAGCAGTCGATTTAGATATGAACAAGTTAAAAAAATCATATATTAAAAATGCAATTATAGGTATAGATGAAATTTCAATAAGTAATATTTCGTTTTTAGCAGAAGAAACAAAGTCAACAGTAGAATTTATTGAAAAAACTTTAGTTGAGTTAAAGTTGAATTAAATAGGAGGTAATGATGAAAGGTTATATGAAACGAGAAGATGATTTTCAAACAAGAAGAAAACACCTTGAAAATCTAACTAATGAAGAATTACATAATAAATTTTGGTCTCTTTTAGAAGAAACAGTTGATCCCTTATTAGAAGTAGCAAGAACACATACTTCACCAAGTGTTGAGAGAAGTGTGTTATTACGTATGGGATTTAGTAGCATTGAAGCTAAACCACTTGTTGAAATGGCAATTGATAGAGAATTGATTTCAAAAGGAGTAGGACATTGTATATATAAAGTGTCTAAGGAAAACGACTTATCTATTAGAGATGCTGGTCTTGAAATGTTAGAAGGCAAGTATTGGGATAGTTTAAAATTCTAATTTTAGAGGAGAATATTATGAAAAATTACAAGCCAAATGAAAAACTTGATATAAAAGATATTTTAAATGATATAGAAAATTACACACCAAAAAGACGTGGTTGGACATGGAGAGAAAAAGTAGATAATCTTGTAATGAATGGACATACTTACTCTGATTGTTCTAAGCCACTTAAAAACAGCATAGGTATTCAAAGTGCGGTTCAATACTTTGAAAATCTTGATCCACAACCGGTAGAAGTTATTACTACAGAAATTGCATCAGGTAGATTTGAAGATGATATTAGAAGAATGAGAATGGCAGCATGGCACGGTGCCGACCATATAATGGTTATACGTACAGCAGGACAATCACATTATGATGGGCTTGTTGAAGGAACACCTCAAGGAATTGGTGGTATTCCAATATCAAGAAAGCAAGTTAGATGTCACAGAAAAGCTTTAGATTTTATTGAAGAAGAAGTAGGAAGACCAATTAATTATCATTCATATATATCGGGTGTAGCAGGTCCAGAAATTGCTGTTATGTTTGCAGAAGAAGGCGTTAATGGCGCACATCAAGATCCTCAATATAATGTACTATACAGAAATATTAATATGGTTAGAAGTTTTGTAGATGCAGCTGAAAGTAAAAAAGTTATGAGCTGGGCGGATATTGCACAAATTGATGGAGCGCATAATGCTAATGCAACTGCTAGAGAAGCATGGAAAGTTATGCCTGAATTAATGGTACAACATGGTATCAATAGTATGTTTTCATATAAAACAGGAATAAAAAAGGAAAATATATGCCTTTCAACAGTGCCACCTTCAGCAGCGCCAGTACCTTGTACTAAATATGATTTACCATATGCGGTAGCGCTAAGAGATTTTTTTAGCGAATACAAGATGAGAGCTCAACAAAACACTAAATATATTACATCATCTTCAAGAGAAGCAACTGTAACACATGTTCTAAATATGATGATTTCAAAACTGACAAATGCAGATATTCAATCAACGATTACTCCTGATGAAGGTAGAAATGTTCCGTGGCATATGTATAATATTGAAGCATGTGATACGGCTAAACAAACATTAGTTGCCTTAGACGGATTGTTAGAAATGGTTGAATTAAAGACAGATGGTTACTTAGCTGATGAAGCAAGAGAAATCAAGGAAAGAGCAATATTATATCTTGAAGAACTAATTGAAGTTGGTGGTTACTTTGAGGCTGTAGAAAAAGGATTTTTTGTAGATTCAGGGAAGTACCCTGAAAGACATGGAGATGGGATTGGAAGAAAACTAGATACAGGTATTGGTGCTGGAACTGTTTACGAGAGAGATGATGATTACTTTGCTCCTGTAACAGCGCACTTTGGATATAATAATGTGGCTCAATATGATGAAAGCTTGGTAGATAATCCTGCTAAGTTAATTGAAGGATGTACATTTGAAAAACCAGATAAAATAATATTTATAGATGAGCTTGATGAACAAGATAATGTTAATGAACGTATGAAAGAAGCAGAGGAATTTAGAAATACTAATATGATTAAGCCAGAAGTAGAGTGGTTAGCAGATGGTACGGTCGTTCTTGAAATGTGCCTTCCTACTGATAAACGTACTGCAGAAATTGCTAGTATTGAAATTGCTAAGAATATGAATTTATCTAACCCAGAAGTAATACATGTTGAAGTTTTACATCCATCAGAGGGAATTAGAGTTCAGGTAAAAGGTAAAACAGACTTTGCTGTTGATATCAGTAAACTAGAGATTCCTAAGGAACCAATACTATTATCAGATGATAAGTTATGGGAAACTATTGAAGAAAAGCCTTTAAAAGTTGTAGCTGCAACAGTAGGTGAAGATGAACACTCTGTTGGACTTCGTGAAGTAATAGATATTAAACATGGCGGTATTGAAAAATGGGGTATTGAAGTTGAATATCTTGGAACATCTTGCCCTGTTGAAAAATTAGTTGATGCTGCAATTGAAGTAAACGCAGAAGCAATTTTGGCTTCAACAATAATCAGTCATGATAAAATACATTACAAAAACATTAAAAAAATTCATGAATTGTGTATAGAAAAAGGTATTAGAGATAAAGTGAATATTATTTGCGGAGGTACTCAGGTTATTAGTGAACTAGCAGTTGAATCTGGAGCAGATGCTGGATTTGGCAGAGGAACAAAAGGTAAACATGTTGCAACATTTTTAGTGAATAATAGAAAATAAAGAGGTGTTCTATGAAGTTAGACATACTTGTTGCTGAAATAGGAAGCACTACAACTGTGGTAAATGGATTTATATTAGGTGAAAATGCAAGCTTTGTCGGTGCAGGTCAAGCGCCGACAACTGTGGAAGATGGAGATGTTAACATTGGCTTAGCTAATGCTATAATTGACTTGCAGAAAATCCTAGGGATAAATAGTCTTGAATATAATGAGCTCATTGCAACAAGTAGTGCTGCCGGAGGCTTAAGGATGACAGTTCATGGTTTGGTTTATGATATGACAGTAAAAGCTGCCAAAGAGGCAGCTCTTGGTGCAGGAGCTAATATTCATATGGTTACTGCTGGAAAACTTAGAAGAACTGATCTAATAAAAATCAAGGAAATAAAACCAAATATCATTCTCTTGGCAGGTGGGGTGGATTATGGTGAAAGAGATACAGCAATCTACAATGCTGAATTAATTGCCGAATTAGAGCTTAATATACCAATTATTTACGCAGGGAATATTCAAAATCAAGATGAAATCAAACTAATACTTGCAAATAGTAAAAGTAAGTTGTATATTGTTGATAATGTATATCCTAAAATTGACCAATTAAATGTTGAACCAACGAGAAAAGTGATTCAAGAGGTTTTTGAGGAACATATTACTCATGCACCGGGAATGAATAAGGTTAGAGAAATGGTTAGTGGTAATATTATTCCAACACCGGCAGGTGTAATGGAGGCGACTAAAGTTCTATATGATTTCCTTGGAGATGTTATTACTATAGATGTTGGCGGTGCAACAACAGATATTCATTCGATTTCTGAAGGTAATGAGGAACTTGCAAGACTTCTTATAGCTCCTGAACCAACTGCTAAACGTACGGTGGAAGGGGATTTAGGGGTTTATATTAATATAGGTAATGTTATTGAAATCGCTACTAAGAAGAGACTTATTAAGAATCTAAATATAACTGAAGAAGAACTTGACATATTAATTAATAATGTTAAACCAATTCCAATTACAGATTTAGAAAAACGATTTATTGAGGAACTATCTACGGTAGCATGTGAAGTGGCTCTTAATCGACATGCCGGTTCGCAAATTGACTTTTTTTCGACAGAAGGTAAGAAAAAATTAATACAAGGCAAGGATTTGACAGCAATTAAGTATATAATAGGTACAGGTGGGGCATTAACAAAATTGCCAGAAAATGTTAAGATACTTATAACGACATTAAATAGGAATCAAGGAGTAAAACTACTCCCTAATAAGGCAACAACAATTTTAATCGATCATAATTATCTAATGGCATCTTTAGGAGTTCTTAGTATGACTCATAAGGAAGAAAGTATATTATTCTTAAAACAAACGTTGAATCTTAGTTTTGACACCTTAACCATAGATAGAATAAATAATTCATGTATTAAAAAAT
>JAOZKH010000003.1:0-17048 GCA_029935405.1 Vallitaleaceae bacterium
ATCTTTTACATATTTTATTAAATTCATATATGCTTCCTTTCATTCACCTTTACTATAAAAATGCCTCTTATCAAATGACAAGAGGTCTGATATTTTGTGTGACAATCAATTAGTATTTGGACAATGATCTATTATATACAACTTTACTTTTTCATAATCTTCTGACGCTACATAAACTTGATTATGTTCTAAAGTTTCATTAACATATATTACATTCCTTTTTGGTTTTGCTACTATTTTTTTAACACTTTTGAAGTTGCTATAACTGCTATTTTTCGACCCTGCTAGTAATCCTGCACCCGCAGTAGTTGGATTTCCTGTAGCTACCCCTGCCAAAACTGTTATCCAAGACATAATCTGTTTTCGTTTTATTTGTTTTCGCATTTGAGTATGAGTAACGCCTTTGTTATCTAGTTCAAAAACCACTTGATATACGCCTCCATTAAGTATTGCCGTAATAGGGTAAGCTAGTATAAGAAAAAACAATACCATTCCTATCATTCCAGGAAACATAACTCCAAATGCACTTATCGCTTCTTGAATACCATTTTCAAATAAAGCTAGTATTGTAACCAATGAAACTGGAAACATTCCTGCCAAAAAAAACACTTTTGCTAAAGTGATTATTATTGTAGGATTTTTCCACATATTCATACCATATGACCATCTATATACACCATCTGTTCCTAAAATAATATTTTCACTAGACAATGTTTCTACTTCTGCGCCACAATTTTCACAAAATTGAGTTTTCTCTCCAATTTCCTGATTACATTTTTTACAAATCATTATAACTCTTCCTTCTCTATATGTCATATACTTAAATTTCCACGTGTCATATATTTTCCAACTTTTAATTCTCACTTCTCACTTCTCACTTCTCACTTCTCACTTCTCACTTCTCACTTCTCACAATAAGTATGTAGCAATCCAAATAATAATGCAATAAACTTCTCGTTATTTGCTTCCATTGCAACATATACATTAGGCTCTTTTTTGCTAAGTCTATATTTATCAACTAATGTCATTCCTCGTGCAAGTCCATTGTCACATACTACATTCACATAATATTTTTCGGTTTTTAATATTGTAGGATCAATAATATATGCAGCAGCTAATGGATCATGCATAATTGCCCCAGCTGGATTATATGGACTTTCTTTATCCATTTGATAATCATTTAAGTCTGCAACAACTTTAGAAACTTTACTTCCCATACTTCTTATCACTTTATTCTGTTCTCTATTAACAATTGTCGGGATAGTTACATCTAGGCCAACTATAGTAACAACTATTCCACTATCAAACACTATTTTAGCTGCTTCAGGGTCCGCATAAATATTATATTCAGCAGCAGGTGTTACATTACCAACTCCCATTGCACCACCCATTGATACAATACTATGAATCATTGGAATAATATCTTTATGTTTTTGAATTGCCATAGCAATATTGGTTAATGGGCCAATAGTAAGAATTCTTAATTCTCCTTTATTATTACGAGCAGTTTTATATATAAACTCTGATGCATGTTCCTCTAAAAATGACTTTTTAGACTTTTCAAGTTCTAGTATTCCCATTCCCTTTTCTCCATGAATATGCGCTGCTGATACTAATTCTCTTTCTAGGGGTTTAGACTCACCTTTAGCCACCATAACATCAGTTCTTCCTGTAAGCTTTATAATATCTCTTGCATTGTTAGATGTATGCACAAGTTCAACATTTCCTCCAACGGTTGTTACTCCTTGAATGTCTAATTTTTCACTTGCCATACACATAACAATAGCAGTTGTATCATCAACTCCAGGATCCGTATCTATAATAATTGGAATCTTATTCATAATTCACCTTTCTATTTATCTAATGTCAACAACTAATCTGTATTCCATAAATATTCTTCACCATATTTTTTTTCAATATACTGTTTTATTTCTTTTCCTGATGACATTTTAAGAATAACTTCTAAAAATTCTTCCCATTTTTGTTTGTTTGTGGAATTAATTTCCCAACGAATTTTTGCAGTATTCTTATACATAATATTAAGACGATCAACACCCATTGCAATAAAAACAGGTATCAATAATTCATTGTTGCAAAGACTTCCTGAGAAACAAATACTTGTTCCTTCTCTATGAGCGCTTCTTATCATTGACCGAAGTATTCTTAAAAATCCTGGATGGAACTCGTCATACAATTCAAATATCATTTCATTAGTAGGGTCAGTTCCTGTTACATATTGAAGCATATCATCAATATCTACATACAAAAAATCAATTTCTTGTGCAAAAAAATTAGTAATAATTGCTACGCTTGGCGTTTCTAATATAACACCGTACTTAGTTTTTTTATTAAAAGTTTTACTCTCTTCCTCAAGCATCAACATTGCATCTTCAATAAGCAATCTTATGTCTAGAAGTTCATCTACCGAAGCAATCATTGGTATAACAAATTTCACATCACCTTTATTAGAAGCTCTTAATATTGCTTTTATTTGAACTAGTAGTATTTCTCTATTTGCAAGTGCGATTCTTGTGGAAAAGAAACCTAGTGCAGGGTTATTCTCATCAGGCAAATGAATATAAGGCAAGTCACTTTTTCCATTACAATCAAATGTCCTAAAACATATTTCTTTACCTTTTGCACTATCTACAGCTTCAGAATATACTCTATATTGTTCTTCTTCAGTTGGTGCTTTTGCTTTACCTACAAATAATCCTTCTGTTCTGTATAATCCAACATGGTCAACACCATTAACTATTGCATTACGTACTTCTTCAGTTTTTGATACAATTCCGTTTATATCTAGCTCATAACCATCTTTTGTTATTGTTTTCTCATTAGTATACATATGGTAAATCTTGTCTAATTCTTCTTCTTTACCAAGTTTTTCTTTAAAATGGCTTAACGTTTCAGGGTCAGGATTTACAATTAATTCTCCCTTTTTACCATCTACAATAAGAAGGTCTCCATCTTTAATTGAATGCATTATTTTCTTTAATCCAATAACACATGGTATTTTCCAATTCTTAGCAATTACAGCTCCATGAGTCATCTTGTTACTTTCTTCAAGAATCACCCCTACTACAAATGTTTTATCCAAATCCATTGTATCAGTAGCATCTAACTTATCTGCTACAAGAATGCAAGGTTCTTCAATTATTTTAAAAGTTTCATGTCCATCATCAAGCAATTGTTTAATAATACCTTCTGTGATATTCTTAATATATTCTGCCTTCTTCCTTAAGAAGTCATCATCCATTCTATTATAAATTGCTTCATACTTTCCTTTTACCTCATTGAGAATATATTCTGCATTAACAGATTTATCACGTATTTGTTTCTTAACACCACCAATAACCACTGAATCCCTAAGGATATTCAAATGGTTTTTGTGTATTAATGCTTCATCCTCACCAAGAACATTAAGTGTTTTTTTGTAAGTTTTCTCAAGTTGTTCTGTATATTTATATACAGCATTAGTCAACCTTTCAACTTCTCCTTCAATATTCACAACATCTTTGCGAGAAATTACAATTTTCTTATTTTTTTTAAGTAATGCCTTCCCAATAATAATTCCTTCTGCAACGCCTATACCACGTATCATAAAACCACCTCTAGTCTAATTCTCCACCAAGATATAAGAAGAAGTCTTTCGCATATCCTCCAAAATTTGAATCAGGATAGTTATCAAGCACATATTTAAATCGTTCTAATGCATCGTCTACTTGATTAGTAAATTGATAACATCTACCTAAATAATAATGTGCATTATCTGCATAAGTTTCAGTAGCGACATATTTAATGGCTACCTCTAACCTCTCTTTAGCTGTTTCATAATTTTTGTTATCATATGCATATTTTCCTTCATTGTATGCTAATGCACCTGCTTCAACATATACGATATCAACAAGCTGTTTATGTAAACCAATCAGAACACCATCTGTACTATCTGAAACATCAACAGTTTCTAAATAATTTGCTGCATCATAAATATTATCTTCAAGATAGCTAGTCATAGTTAACATTAATTTTTGAACTTTTATATCTTTAAGTGATAATTGTTCATTTTCAGTAATTGCATTTTTAAGATCTAAATCTAATTCTTTTATTACGGTTTCATTATTAATATGGCTTTCGTTCAATGTATTTATTTCTTCATTTGCAATTTGAAGTTGTTCATCTCTTGCCTCAATTTCACCATCTTTAACATCTATTTTATTAGGCATAATTAAGAAGTATATTAAAGCAGCTCCTATTGCTAATCCAAAAACAACTGCGATAAACTGTTGAACTGACTGATTAATTGCAACTTGTTTTTTGGTTCTGCGTCGTTCTCTTCTAACTTCTTCTTCTGGAGAAATTAATGCATCTTCATCCACTAATTCACTTAATTCTTCAAAGTACTTCTGTGCAATATAATTACTTCTATCAATACTTAGTGCTTTAACTAACTCCTTTTTGGCCTTTAGATTTTCCCCGTCTTTAATATAAATCAACGCAAGTAAACAATATGTTTTTACAAAACTCGGACTAATTGTTAATATTTTTTTGAGTTGAATAATTGCTAAGTCTGATGATCCTTGTTCAATATATGACAAGGCCTGATTATACTTCTTAATTGAAGTATTTAACTTGTCTAAATTACTCTGATTTTCCTGTATTTTTTTAAGATAAGTACTAGCAATATTATTATCGGATTTAAGATTTTGGCTTACCACCCATTGCTTAAGAGCTAATACAGTTTCTCCTATTTCAAACAAAACTAATCCAAGCAAATTTCTTGCTTCAATATTGTGTTTATCATATTTAATACTTGTTGTTAATGTTTCTATTGCTCCTGACAAATCTCTTGCCTTAGCTTTTTGAAGTCCTTCATTATAAAACATCTTTGACGCAATGATGATTTTATCATAAGCTTTTTCTGTAATATTACAGTTAGGACAGAAATTATTTGAATCTAATGTACCTTTACACTTCTTGCAAATACTAGCCATAGTTTTTTCATCCTTTACTCATTATTGTTGTTTATTTCTTTTATCATGTCACCGAGAATATCTACAATATCTTTTGTCTCATATGCGTAGATAGCCTCTTCTGCATCTTCAATTTCTAAACATGGCTTGAATTTCTTGAGTTCTTCTTCAAAATTTATCATCGTAATCCTCCTAAGATTATTTTTCTTATTTCACTTATCAAATACAAAGATCCTGCGCCTATTAAAGTCTGTTTTTTGCTATAATTATAGTTCGTTAAAAACTCTTTTAAATCGTCTACAAGAACCACATTGTCATATTCCTTCTTTAATTCATTTGCTATTAATTCTTTTGGTACTGATTTTTGGATAGTTAAATCTACTACATAACAATGATTAAAACTCTTGCTAGAAGTAATAACTCGAAGTATTTCCTGAACATTCTTTCCTTCTTTCATACCAATAAGTAGGTCCGGTTTATGTTCCAAATAAAACGCATCGATACTTTCAAGCAATGTTTCTGCACCTAATTTATTGTGAGCACCATCAATAATTAATCCTTCTTTGATTTCTTCAAATCTACCTGGCCAATGAAATTCTAACAGTCCTTCTTCTATATTAACAAAATCAACCGGCAAAACGTCCTTCATAGCTTCTATTGCTGTTAACGCTATTGCTGCATTTTCCAATTGATATTTTGCAAGCACAGGTAATCGTAACCTCACATAATAATAATACTTGTTATAGAGAGAAAAATCAATCCCTAAGTGGCTAGATTCAAGGATTTTTAATGATTTTGGAAATATTTTGTAAGAAACAGCCTTTTTTCGTGCTATTTCTTGGTCGAAAATATTTTCCACTTCTTTACTATTGTTATATATTACGACTTTATTACCTTCTTTAATTATTCCTGATTTTTCAAATGCAATAGCTTTAATAGTATCACCTAGAATATTTTGATGATCTAGTCCGATGGGTGTTATTATACATAAATCTTTTCTAGGTAAACTGTTTGTAGTATCAAGTTTTCCTCCTATGCCCACTTCTATGATTAATATATCTGGTTTCATTTTACCAAAACAATAAAGTGCTATTGCATAAATCCATTCAAAAAATGTTGGTTCTAATCCTTCTAAGTTAAGTTTGTCTACTATCTGATTAACATATCTGTACCCCTCAACAAATAAATCTTCTTCAACATTTTTATTATCAAACTGTATTCTTTCAGTTATACAATCAATATGAGGCGAGGTAAATAATCCAACACTATAACCTTGTTTTTTATATATTCTTGATATCATATTACTAACAGAACCTTTCCCATTAGTACCTGTAACATGTATAATTTTAGTACATTTAAAAAGATCAGCTAAGTTAATAATATTTTCTAACTCTTCCATTAATCTATTAATATTTAGTAATCCTACTTTTTTTCCAAATAGCGGAATTTTATATAATTTTGTTTCGATATGTGTTAATTGTTCTTGTTTCATAGTAATACCCTTCTATTAATAATATATTAGCACTTAAACTAATATACTATTAATTCAATTAAATTACAAGACAAGTTATTTGTTAACAATTTGTTAACATTAATAACGAGTTATTGTCAAATACAAAGCTTATAGTTTACATATACTATAATAACTTTTAGAAAGGAAAAACTATTATGGATAATAATAATAACAATAACAATAACCAATATGAAAATATTGACCCTATTTATAAGCATGATTATAATAGTGATGAACTAGAAATCATTAACCCAAAACCTCATTCACCACAAAAGTCACTAAAACGATTTGCTTTTTTTCGTTTTGTTTCTATATTTATTATGTTTGTATTTCTTGGTGGAGTCGTTTTTGGAGCTGGCTATGGTACAGCTATTTATCTTGGAAGTCAATTAACACCTAATCTCATTAAAGAAAATAATCAAACTTCTCTAGATGTTAATCGTATTGAAAACATTGTATCTAGTACAACTTCAAACAATTCAAGTGACTCTATCGCAGTAATTGCAAAAACTGCAGGTCCTTCCGTAGTTACCGTGACTAGTACAATTAGCTTTAATTCGGTTTTTAACAATTCAACTCAAAAAACTGAAGGTACTGGCTCAGGAATTATTTATGATATTACTGACGATAATCTTTTAATAATAACAAACCATCATGTGATCGAAGACTCATCAAATATTGAAATAACATTACAAAATGGTGTAAGTTTACATGCAGATGTCGTAGGATATGATTCTAGGATGGATTTAGCTGTTCTCTCACTCTCATTAGTCGATCTTAATGCAGTTGGTGTTAATAATATTACCGTTGCGACTTTTGGTGACTCAACAATTCTCCAAGTTGGAGAATTAGCTGTAGCAATAGGAAACCCACTTGGCAAAGAATTTAGTTCGACTGTGACTGCTGGTGTAATAAGTGCTATTAATCGCGAACTCAATATTGATGGTTCTAACTTATCTTTATTACAAACAGATGCTGCAATAAACCCAGGTAATAGCGGTGGTGCTCTTGTTAATAGTTCTGGTGAAGTTATCGGTATTAATACTGCCAAATTTATTGATGAAAAGGTTGAAGGCATGGGTTTTTCTATCCCTACTCATATAGCCTTACCTGTTATCAGAAGAATTATTGAATCAGATTCAGGTACAGATGAAAAACCATTTTTAGGCGTTAAAATATCAGATATTAATGAAGATATATATAATGAAACTGGAATGCCTTTTGGTATTTACATAATAAAGGTTTATGAAAATAGTGCAGCTGAGATTGCCGGCTTACAAGCAGGTGATGTTATTTTTTCTATTGATAAGAAGCGCCTAGTTAATTCGGCTGATTTGTTTAATATTCTATCAACTAAAAATGTAGGAGATACTATTATAATCAGCATTTCTAGAGGAGATGAAAACTTCGACTTTAGTGCTACGCTTAGCAAGTATAGTGATGTTATAACAGATTAATTTCTTCTTACGTTTAGTTACAAACATCACCTTTTCACAACTTTAAAAGGTAGAGACATTTATATAGTCTCTACCTTCTCGTGTATAATTATTTATATGATTATTCTTCTTAAATTTCAGGTTCTATTAATCCAAAGGCTCCATTTTTACGTTTATATACTACGTTGACTTCATCAGTTTCTGAATTTCTAAAAACAAAAAAGTCATGTCCTAATAATTCAAGTTCCATGCAAGCTTCTTCAGCATCCATAGGTTTCATAGCAAAACGTTTACTTCTAACAATTTTAAGTTTATCATCTGTTTCTTCTTTTTCATCATAATCAAGGTAATCATTCTTAAAGTGTCCTGAATGACGATGTCTAGCAGTGATTTTTTGACGATGCTTAATCAGCTGTCTTTCAAGCTTATCAAGAACTATATCTATTGCAGCATACATAGTTTCATCATGTTCTTCTGCGCGAATAGCACCACCTTTTATTGGTATTGTTACCTCGATTTTATGAATCTTTTTTTCAACGCTCATAGTAATATTAGCTGAAGTTTCTGGAGTGAAAAACTTCTCTAACTTGCTAATCTTCTGAACTGCTATGTCTTTCATTGCTTCTGTTACCTCAATGTTTTTACCTGTTACTGTATAACGCATTATAACAACTCCTTCCAGATTAAACACATATGTGTCCATCCTTTAATTTCTATAGTTGGTTAAGGTGTCAAAACTAAGTTTTGGCACCTTAACCATAGTTATATATTCGTTATTAATTAAAGAAATCCTTTTAAATGTTTCTAAACCTTTTCCTTAATATTATATGTTGTATGAAGTAATTCATGTGATAAGTGTCCACAAGGTTTTCCAAGATACTTCTCATATAATTCAACAATAGCTGGATTTTCATGAGATTTTCTAATCGGAAGACTTTTATCAACTTCATAAATAGCTTTTTGACGAGCTTTTAATATAGATGAATCCCCATGATGATATGGTTGTCCTGCACCACCGATACATCCACCTGGACAAGCCATAACTTCAACAGCGTGAATATTTCTTGGGTTACCGTCTCTCATCTCTGTTAACAAGTCTTTAGCATTACCTAAACCATGGGCAATACCAATATTAATTGGCAATCCATCCATGTCAACAGTTGCAACTCGTATTCCATCAAAACCACGCAATTCTTCGAAATCTATTTTTGGTAAATTTTTACCTGTTCTAAGTTCATAAGCAGTACGAACAGCAGCCTCAATAACTCCACCTGTAGTGCCAAATATTACACCTGCACCTGTAGCTACGCCAAGTGGCTTGTCAAACTCTGATTCTTCAAGCTCATCTGGATTAATATTTAATTTCTTAATAAGATCAGCTAACTCTCTTGTTGAGATAACCCAATTAACATCAGCGTCTCCATCAACTTTGAATTCATCTCTATTCGCTTCATATTTCTTAGCAAGGCAAGGCATTACTGAAACAACAACTAAATCCTTACGATCAATCTTCAATTGCTCCGCAAAATACGACTTTGCAATTGCTCCAAACATTTGTTGCGGTGACTTAGCCGTTGATGGAATGTCTATAAGCTCTGGGAATTGACTTTCTACAAAGTTAACCCATGCTGGGCAACATGATGTAAGAATAGGTAATGACGCGCCCTCTCCTCCATCAAGGAAATTTTGAAGGCGAGCAAGTAACTCTGTTCCTTCTTCCATTATTGTAAGGTCAGCAGCAAAGTCAGTATCGAAAATGTAATCAAATCCGATTTTACGAAGTGCTGTTACCATTTTATTTGTATAAATAGTTCCTGGTTCATGACCGAACTCTTCACCAATTGCAACTCTTACTGCTGGAGCTGTTTGAACGATAACTGTCTTAGTTGGATCCGCAATCGCTTCAACAACTTTCCAAGTATGATCATGTTCTGTAAGTGCGCCTGTAGGACATACTGCAACACATTGCCCACAATGTGTACAAACGGTATCTTCCATTGGAAGTTCAAATGCAGCTGAAATAACAGCATCAAAACCACGATTAATACCACTAAGCGCTCCAACTTTTTGTACTTTGTTACACATAGTTTCACATCTACGACACATAACACATTTATCCATATCACGAATTAATGATGGTGTGTAGTCCTTTTTATAAGTGGACATTGTTTTACCAGAAATAGAATCACCCTTTAATCCGCAACGTTCTGTTAAATCTTGTAATTCACAATCACCAGCTTTTGCACATGCTAGGCAATCCTTTGGATGGTCTGAAACCATTAACTCAAGAACTGTTTTACGCGCTTCCATAACTCTGATTGTATTTGTTTTTACTACCATACCATCTACTACTGGAGTAGCACATGATGGGGCAAGATTTCCTCTACCTTCAATTTCGACAACACACACTCTACATGAAGCAGATTGATTAATCATTTTTGTATCATGTAAGTCTAGGTGACATAATGTAGGCACGTTTATTCCAACTGCTTTAGCTGCTTCTAAAACAGTACTACCAGCTGGTACGCTAACCTTTTTATCGTCAACAATTATATTAATATCTGACATAGGTACACTCCTTTATTTATAGTTGCTATTTCTTATCAATAGCTTCAAATTTACATTTTTCGTAACAAGCACCACACTTAATACACTCATCTTGATCGATAAGATGCATTTGTTTTCTTTCACCTTCAATACATTCAACTGGACAAACTTTTGCACAAACTGTACAACCAATACAATTATCATTGATTACATATTTAATTAAATTTGAACATTCGCCTGCAGGGCAAGTTTTATCTTTAACATGAGCTATGTATTCATCCCAAAAAGCTTCCATTGTTGAAAGAATTGGGTTTGGAGCTGTTTGTCCAAGACCACAAAGTGAAGTATCTTTAATTACACGGCTAAGTCGCTTAAGTTCATCTAAATGTCTCATTTCCGCTTTACCATTACAAACAAGTTCAAGTAATTCAGACAAACGTTTTGTTCCTATACGACAAGGTGTACATTTACCACAGGATTCTTCTTCAGTAAATTCTAGGTAGAATTTAGCCATAGCAGGCATACAACTTTCCTCGTCTACAACAATCATACCACCGGAACCCATCATTGATCCTTTTGCAATAAGATTGTCAAAATCAATTGGAGTATCTAAATCTTTTTCTGTCAAACATCCACCTGATGGACCACCTGTTTGAACTGCCTTAAACTTCTTGCCGTCTTTAATTCCACCACCAATATCATAAATAACTTCACGAAGTGTAGTACCCATCGGAACCTCAATAAGTCCAACATTATTAATTTTACCAGCTAATGCGAACACTTTTGTACCTGTTGACTTTTCTGTACCTATACTTGAGAACCAGTCTGCACCTTTTAATAAAATAACCGGTATATTAGCAAATGTTTCAACATTATTTACATTAGTAGGCTTACCCCAATATCCTGATTCAGCTGGAAATGGTGGTTTTGTAGTTGGTTCTCCACGCTTGCCTTCCATAGAGTGAATAAGTGCTGTTTCTTCACCACATACAAATGCACCTGCACCTAATGTAAGTTCAATATCAAATTCAAATCCTGAACCTAATATATCTTCTCCAAGCAAACCATAATTTCTTGCTTCATCAATCGCATATTGTAAACGTTTAATTGCAAGGGGATACTCAGCACGAATATATACTCTACCAATAGTTGCCCCAATCGCATAACCACATATAGCCATTGCTTCAATCACTGAATGTGGATCCCCTTCTAATATAGAACGATCCATAAATGCACCTGGATCTCCCTCATCAGCATTACAGATAACGTATTTTTGATCTGCATCATAACTTTTAGCAAATTGCCATTTAAGACCTGTCGGGAATCCTCCACCACCACGGCCACGAAGACCTGAATCTTTAACCTCTTGAATAACTGTGTCTGGTGTCATATCTGTTACCGCTTTACCAAGAGCCATATAACCATCTCTTGCAATATATTCATCAATATTAGCAGGATCAATAAAACCACAATTACGAAGTGCTATACGCATTTGTTTTTTATAGAAATCCATTTTTTTCGAATCTGAAATAGCTTCATTCTTATCTGGGTCAACATATAGCAATCTTTCTACCTTACGACCTTTTATAAGATGTTCTTTAACAATTTCCTCAGTATCTTCTGGAGTTACTCGTACATAAAATGTGTTATCTGGAAGAATTTTTACTATCGGTCCTTTTTCACAGAAACCAAAACATCCTGTCTTCAGTACAGCAACCTCTGTATCTAAACCAGCCTCTGCAATTTGGCTTTTAAGATTTGTAATGATCTCTTCACCTTCAGCTGAGAGACAACCTGTACCTCCACAGACTAATACATGCATTTTTTCGTTAGCCATTTTTGCGCCTCCTAACCTTTCTATTCTACTGTCTTGTGTGTCACAGGAATAATCCCGTCAACAAGCTCACCGTTTTTCATATATTTTTCAATAATTTTTTTAGCTTTTTCCTGTGTAACTTCGCCAAAAACAACTGGATCTTTCCCTGGTAATGTTACTTGAATTGTAGGTTCTGCGTAGCAGTATCCCATACATCCAGTTTGTGTAACAACCACATTATCAATACCTTCTTTATGACTATCTTGAATAATAAAATCCATTATTTCGCGAGCACCTGCAGCAATACCGCAAGTAGCCATTGCAACATGTACTTGAATAAGACTATCTATATTTTCGCCTTTTTCTCTTAAATCAACTTTGTTTTGAACATTAGCTCTAATCTTCATAAGTTCATCTAATGATTTAATCTTTGCCATGATAATTCCTCCTATTATTTGTAATCTTTTAAGATGTCTTTAACCATATCAGCTGTAAGACGACCATAAGTTTTCTCACCAATTGTTACAACTGGTGCAAGTCCACAAGCTCCTATACAACGAAGACCAGTGATAGAGAATTTACCATCAGCAGAAGTTTCACCAACACTGATACCTAATTCTTTAGAAAATGCTTCAGCAATTTTTTCAGCTCCACGTACATAACATGCTGTACCTAAACAGACATTAATATCATATTCGCCTTTGGGTTCCATCGTAAAGAACGAATAGAAAGTAACTACTCCAAAAACCTTTGCAGTTGATACCTTTAACTTTTTCGCAACGTGAATTTGAACCTCTTTTGGTAAGTATTCAAAGATATTTTGTGCTTTGTGAAGCACTTTAATAAGTTCACCTTTCGTTTCTGGCAAAGCATCAACATAATCATCTAGTTCTTGAAATTTTTCTTGAGTTAATTCTAAATTTACAGCCATTTTTTACCTCCTTATTTATATTTAATAGTCTTTTATATGTAGAGATTTCTATCTCTTACTTCCTTTGAGTTCATTTGGTTAATTTGATTTTGGAGCTTTTGATCTAAGGTACTTTATAAATTTATTGGAGTCGAGTATCTCACCATCTTTTAAAGGGATATCTATCCATTGATTGCAAATACCAATAAATCCTAATTCATGTGAATCTGAAGATTGAAGAATAGTATATTTTTTATATTGTTTCATGTACTGTTTTAAATCTGCATACTGTGATATTTCTAAAATCCCGATTTTATTATTATCAGGAAGTAATCCTAAATTAGATAATACACTATAACTTGGTCTATCTATATGAGCAGGTATTGTTATTCCACCTAATTGCCACGCTTTATTAATTATTTCCTCATATGAAATATCTGTTGCAAAAGATAATAAACGCTCTTCTTCACCTATTATATTATCATTATAATCCATAAGTATCTGATCACCTAATATTTTAGGTTTATTTTTTAACATTGGTAATTTGTTATATATATAATCTTGCATTTTGTATACATTTAAAACGTCCGAAAATAAGCACACAACATGTATCTCTTCTCTAGTTTCAACTTCTATTCCTGGTATTACAACCATTTCATCTCTCTGTGCCAATGCAATTAAAGGTTTTACATTACCACAACTATTATGGTCGCACACGCCAATCACCTGTAAATCATTGAGTTTTGACATGTTGAATATGTTATTAGGCGTCATTTCTTCTAGTGCACATGGAGATAGTGCTGTATGTATATGCAAATCATATTTAACCTTCATATATGTCTCCAATGATTATTTGTTAAAAAATTATCAATAACTTGCCCATGCGAACAATTATAACAGAAAGAAAATCTATTGTAAATAGCCATTATAAAAAAAATTGCTTAAATATGCATAAATATACTTATATATGCTGCTTAAATACTTTATTCAAAAAGTTTCCTGTATATGATTCTTTAATTTTTGCCACTTCCTCAGGTGTTCCACTTGCAATAACTAGTCCACCTCTATGTCCACCTTCTGGTCCCATATCGATTATATAATCTGCTGTTTTTATCACTTCAAGATTATGTTCAATAACTACCACTGAATTTCCCTGATCAACTAAAGTTTGAAGTATTTTTATTAATTTGCTTACATCTTCAAAATGAAGACCAGTTGTTGGTTCATCAAGAATGTACATTGTCTTTCCTGTACTTCTTTTACTAAGCTCTGTTGCTAATTTTATCCGTTGAGCTTCACCACCTGATAAAGTAGTTGATGGTTGCCCAAGTTTAATATATGACAACCCCACATCAAATAATGTTTGTAGTTTTCGATTTATTCTTGGAATGTTTTCAAAAAATTTCAAGGCATCTTCCACCGTCATATTAAGAATATCAGAGATATTCTTGCCTTTATAACGAATTTCAAGTGTTTCTCTATTATAACGTTCACTATGACAAACCTCACAAGGAACATATACATCAGGTAAAAAATGCATTTCTATCTTAATAATTCCATCTCCACGACAGGCTTCACATCGTCCACCTTTAACATTAAAACTAAACCTACCCTTTTGATATCCGCGAATTTTGGCATCTTGAGTTGAGGCAAAAATATCTCGAATCATATCAAATACACCTGTGTAAGTCGCAGGATTAGAGCGAGGTGTTCTACCTATTGGAGACTGATCTATATCTATAACCTTATCAAGATGTTCAATTCCTTCAATATCGCTGTGTTTTCCTGGTTTGATTTTAGCCCTATTTAAATCTCTTGCCAAACGCTTATATAATATTTCATTTACAAAAGAGCTTTTTCCAGACCCTGATACTCCTGTAACACAGGCTAAAATACCCAATGGAATATTAATATCTATTTCCTGAAGATTATTTTCTTTAGCTCCTATTATTTTAAGCCAACGTTCATTAGTCATTCTTCTATTCTTTGGTATCGCAATTTGTTTTTTACCGGATAAATACTGACCTGTTATTGATTTTCTAGACTTTAGTATACCTTTAGGTGTTCCTGCGTATACAACTTCTCCACCGTGAACTCCAGCACCTGGCCCTATATCTACAATATAATCAGCTCCATGCATCGTATCTTCATCATGTTCAACAACTATTAAAGTATTCCCTAAATCTCTAAGATGTTTAAGCGTTGCTAAAAGCCTTTCATTATCTCTTTGATGCAATCCAATTGACGGTTCATCAAGTATGTATACCACTCCAACTAGTCCTGATCCTATTTGTGTTGCTAATCTGATTCTTTGAGCTTCACCACCTGACAGTGTACCTGCAGACCTTGACAACGAAAGATAATCAAGTCCTACGTCCACTAAAAAGTTAATTCTAGCTTTTATTTCTTTTAAAATCTGTTCACCAATCATCATTTGTCTATCTGTTAATTTTAGATTATCCATGTGCTTTTTAATATCTATTATAGCCTCGTGTGTAACTGCAGCAATATTTTTATCTCCAACTGTAACAGCTAGAGATTCCTTCTTAAGTCTTGCGCCATTACAACTTGGGCATACATTGTTCGTCATTAGGCTTTCATATTCGCCTTTCATGTACTCACTGCTAGTTTCTTTATATCTACGTTTAAGACTGTTGATAATTCCCTCAAATGCTGTCTCATATTCTCCAGACATATGTTCATTTTCATATTTTACTTTGAATTTTTCTCCACTATTTCCATACATAATAAGATCTTTAATCTTATCAGAATATTTCCTATATGGTGTTTTTAAACTGAACTTATATTTTTTACTAAGAGCTTCAAAAATATTAATTGTATAACTGCTTTGTTTACCAACCGAACCCCAACCTGGTGCCTGAATTGCACCGTTACTTATAGAAAGTTTTGTATTCGGTATAATTAGGTCCACATCGAATTTCATTGTGAATCCTAAACCATGGCATGTTGGACAGGCTCCAAACGGATTGTTAAAAGAGAACATTCTAGGTTCAATTTCTTCAATACTAACATCACAGTCAGCACAGGCAAAGTTTTGACTAAAGGAATGTATTCCCTGACCATCTATATCAACTTCTAATGTACCACCAGTTAGTTTCATCACTGTTTCAATCGAATCACTTAAACGTTTTTCAATTCCCTTTTTAATTATAAGGCGATCAACTACAACTGCTATATTATGCTTTTTATTCTTATCTAATTCAATTTCTTCTGATAAATCATATACATTTCCATCAATCAACACTCTTACATAGCCACTTTTTTTGGCTTGATCTAATAACTTCACATGTTGACCCTTACGACCTCTTACAACGGGTGCAAGTAGCTGTATTTTTACTTTATCTTCTAACTCCATTACATGATCTACAATCTGATCTACCGTTTGTCTTTGAATCTGTTTACCACACTCAGGGCAATGTGGGATACCTACTCTTGCGTATAACAATCTAAAGTAGTCATATATTTCTGTAACAGTTCCTACAGTTGAACGTGGATTTCGGCTAGTTGTTTTTTGATCGATTGATATTGCAGGTGACAAACCTTCTATAGACTCAACATCTGGTTTTTCCATTTGCCCCAAAAATTGACGAGCATACGAGGATAGTGATTCAACATAACGCCTCTGTCCTTCTGCATATAATGTATCAAAAGCCAAGGAGGATTTCCCTGAACCACTTAAACCTGTTATTACAATAAACTTGTCTCTTGGTAATTCAAGATCAATATTTTTAAGATTATGCTCCTTGGCACCTTTAATAATAATTTTATTTTTTGACATGTTTATTCTCCTAGTTTCCCTATATTTTTTTAGAGTTATAACTCCATCTAATTC
>JAOZKH010000003.1:17148-45117 GCA_029935405.1 Vallitaleaceae bacterium
TGTTTATTCTCCTAGTTTCCCTATATTTTTTTAGAGTTATAACTCCATCTAATTCACGAACATTTGTTCTATTGTAACACAAATATTCATTTTTGTTAAGTATTGTTATTTGTTTTTTTGATTACTGGTTAAGGTGTCAAAATTAAGTTTCTCTAATTCTACCACTATATATAAATTTACATTAAGCCCTAAATATGTGCTTAGGCTTTTTACTTGGTACAGAAAGAGATAGAATTTGTGATTCGTTATTAAACAAAATAGATGTGGTACGATACCATGGGAATTCTAGTCCTTGACCTGATATAGGAATATCTTTCTGCTGTCATTTATGGCAGTAGTAAGATATTTCTGTATTTGGTCTAGGACTTGCGCTCCCACTTCGTACTACATCTGTTTTGTATGCCTTATAGCGATTTAAATCACAAATTTTATCTTTTGCTGTATTTCAAATCACAAACTACATCTTTTGCAATTGTTTCTTGAGTTTAAATAGTTCATCTCTTAACATAGCTGCACGTTCAAAGTCTAAGTCAAGTGCCGCACGTTTCATAGTATCAGAAATCTTCTTAGCCGCTACTTCTAATTCTTTACGGTCCATAGATTCTGGATCTTTATCAAGAACGTATTTACTTTTAGATTCGGCTACTCTTGATATTTTTATAAGGTCACGCACTGCTTTTTTGATTGTTACTGGTGTAATATTATTATCATCATTATACTTCTGTTGTATATTACGACGCCTATTAGTTTCTGAAATAGCACGCTCCATAGATCCTGTTATTCTATCAGCATACATTATAACTCGACCATCCACATTACGGGCTGCACGTCCTACAGTTTGAACTAATGCTGTTTCAGACCTTAAGAAACCTTCCTTATCAGCATCAATGATTGCTACAAGGGATACTTCAGGAATATCTAATCCTTCTCTTAACAAGTTAATTCCAATCAACACATCAAAAACATCAAGTCGTAAATCTCTTATGATTTCTATTCTTTCTAACGTATTAATATCTGAATGAAGATATCTTACTCTGATATCTAATTCCTTCATATAATCAGTCAAGTCTTCTGACATACGTTTAGTTAATGTTGTAACCAATATTTTATTACCTTTTTTGGATTCAGCATATATTTCAGATATTAAGTTATCTATTTGACCCTTAACAGGTCTAATCTCAACTCTAGGATCAATTAAGCCTGTAGGTCTAATGATTTGTTCAGCATATAATTCTTCTTTTTCCTTCTCGTATGGTCCAGGAGTTGCAGATACATACATAATTTTATCAATCTTTTTTTCAAATTCTTGAAAGTTTAAAGGTCTATTATCTTTTGCAGATGGAAGCCTAAACCCGTAGTCTACAAGAGTTTGTTTTCTTGATTGATCTCCCGAATACATTCCTCTAACCTGTGGAATTGACATATGCGACTCGTCAACAATCATTAGAAAATCCTCTGGAAAATAATCAATCAAAGTATGAGGTGCTTCGCCTTTAGCTAGTCCTGTTAGATGTCTCGAATAATTCTCAATACCACTACAAAATCCTGTTTCACGAATCATTTCAATATCAAAATTTGTTCTTTCCCGAATTCTCTGAGCTTCAATTAATTTATCTTCCGACTTAAAATCTTTAACCGCTTGAATCATTTCTTCTTCTATATTAACTAATGCTTCCTCAATTCTTTCCCCTGCAATAACATAATGCGAAGCAGGAAAAATAGCTGTATGGTCAAGTTCACATACAATCTCACCTGTCAAAGTATTAATTTCTGTAATTCGTTCTACTACGTCACCAAAAAATTCAACTCGCATAGCATTTTCATGAGCCCCTGAAGGAAATATCTCCACAACATCACCACGAACTCTAAAAGTTGACCTTGCAAAATCTAAGTCATTTCTTTTGTATTGAATTTCCACTAATTTACGTAGCATAGCATCTCTATCTATCTCCATGCCTGGTCTAATACTTATTACCATTTCCTGGTAATCAACTGGCGAACCTAATCCATATATACAAGAAACAGAAGCGATTATTATCACATCACTTCTTTCAGCTAACGCTGCTGTTGCAGAATGGCGCAATTTGTCAATTTCTTCATTAATTGAAGAATCTTTTTCAATATAGGTGTCTGAGCGTGCCACATATGCCTCTGGTTGATAATAGTCATAATAACTCACAAAATACTCTACAGCATTATCTGGAAAAAACTCTTTAAATTCCGAATATAATTGAGCTGCTAAAGTTTTATTATGAGCCAAAATCAATGTTGGTTTATTAAGTTCAGCTATAACATTAGCCATTGTAAATGTCTTGCCTGATCCTGTAACACCAAGTAAAGTTTCTTGATGTTTACCATTTTTATATCCCTCGACTAACGTCTTAATTGCTTCTGGTTGATCACCTGTAGGTGCAAAATCTGACTTCAATTTAAATTTTGACATAGTACACCCTTTCCATGTTTCATTATTTTGCATTTCAAATATCTCATATATTCCATATATTTCGTGTGTTTCGTTTATTTCATTTATTCCACATATTTCATGTATTTAATCAATCTTTTTTATAAAATCAAATAATCCAATATAACTAAACTTATCATAGGGATATAAAAATAAAGGTTTATCCGGAACTACTCTAATGCCCATATGTTCTAAGTGTTTACCATCATGTATTTCATACTCCTTAGTTTCACCTAACATATTAATGATGGTTACTCTAGATTTTTCTTTACGATTTCCAATTAGTTTTACATAATGGAAAATATTTTCTACTACCACATCATCTACTTTTTCTATTATACTTCCCTTTTTCATTCCTAGATGTTCTGCATAACCACCTTCAAGTACCTGCATTATTCTAACACCTTTACTTGGCTGTTCATAAATTGGTTTTTTATTATTTTCGCGATTTCTTTCCATTAAATGAATCAGCTCATGTAATAACAGCATAAATAGTACACCAATAATTTCAATTAATATATTATCTACCGCAAATCTTCCAATTAGTATTGTTACAATGCCAAAACTCATTAATAATAATCCAGAAAACTTTGAACGCTCTTTAGGCGTCTCACCATATACGATTGTCGAATAACTCATGAAACCAATTAAAGGTAACAAAGAGAAAAAAACATTTTCACCATATCCTGTATATTCAATAATAGGCCACCAAGTAGGCATTTGAATTCCAGCTGATGCAGTAGCTCCGACTTGAAGAACAATAATACTTAAAGGTAATATCCACATTTTATGTATTATATGACCCATAATGATTTTGTCTTCTTTTTTGCTGATAATTGGTATTGCACGTTTATCTCCATCAAAAAAGACAAACAACCCTTCTATAAAATGAATTAGTCCAACCATAATCAAAACACTAGGAATATGTAACTCTACATTAGGTGTTATTAAACCAAATACCTGTTGTCCGTTAAAAATAAGAGCAAATATTGACAAGAGAGCTAATGAATAAGTAATACAAATAAATCTTACTCTATACATACTTAGCATTAATGAAATCGGCATGATAAATAATAACATCTCATTATAGTATAATGGTACTCCAATAAAGACTAACACTATACTAATAAGTATCCCTGTGAAGATACTTTGCAATATAATATCGGAAACCAAGTATAAATAAGGTTTCTTTTTGACTGTTCGATAATAATCAAGAATATTCAGTTTTCTATTAATCATGTATAGCAGCCATATTCCAAATAGAAATGTAATACTAAATACGGCATACCCAACACCACGTAGTGTTACTTCTATCACCTCAAACATAATCTCACTATCTCTCATTTATTTTTACTAATTTATATATATTTAAATGCATTTATATATATATATGAATATCACTCATTTATCATCTCTGTAATAATTTTAATAGCTTCGTCAAGCTGATTGTCTGTCTCACTTTCACTATCATAAGGGATTACTATATCAGGTTCAATTCCTATTCCATGTATATAATATCCATCAGGAGTATAATATCTTGAAACTGTAACCTTAATTGCTGATCCATCATCTAAGTCAAAAGTTCTTTGAACCAAGCCCTTACCAAAGGTAGTTTCACCAACAATAACACCTTTTTCATGATCTTTAACAGCACCTGCTAAAATCTCTGATGCACTTGCACTGTTACCATTAACTAATATTACTAAAGGTTTATCAAAAGAGTTTCTGCTCTCTGTAAACAACTCTTCTCTGTTGCCATGTTTATCTTCTGTATAAACAACTAAGTTACCTTTTTCAATCAATTCATCAACTATGGCATGTACTATATGTAAGTAACCTCCAGGATTATTTCTAAGGTCAATAATTAAACCTTTCTGTCCATCTTTCTCAAGTTCTTTAAGTGCATTCTTAAATTGATCTTCGGTAATTAGATCAAATCCACTCATTAAAATATATCCAATGTCGCCTTCTTTAAGTTCATATTCAATTGTTGGAATCTCTATAACATCACGAATTATGGAAATATCTATCCTTTCCTCTTCTCTAACAACTGTAATAATAACTTCTGTGCTTTTTTCACCTTTAATTCGTTCAACTACCTTATCTAAAGACATTCCAATTATATCAACATTATCAACTGCAACAATTCTATCACCTGGCTTCATACCTGCTTTTTCACCAGGTGAGTCTTTAAATGGTGCTACAACAATTACTTCATCTTCTGATTCACCGTAGGATACCACCACTCCTATTCCTTCATAACTTCCATGCATCTTCTCTAAAAAGGATTCATACTCTAAAGTTGTAAAATAAGAAGTATATGGATCTCCTACCGAAGCAACAATGCCTCGAATTGCCTCTTCATAGAGAGCATCAGTGTCTACACCCTCATAATAATAAGTATCTAAGTGTTCTAAAACATCCTTGACCTTTACTTCGAAATTTTCATATTCACTATTTGAAAATTCCACTTCTCTTTCAATATTCACCGTTTCTTCTATAACTCCAAAGTTTGATAAAAAATTTTTAGCTCCTGTAACTCCAATAAATACAAATTGTAACGCAAGTATCACAACAACTCCAACAGTAATACCTGCATAAAAATAACGCTGTTTTTTCATATAATCATGCCTTTCTATTAATATAATTTTTCAAACGGATCAATCCAATTGCCACCAAATTGTACTCCATAGTGTAAGTGATTGCCTGTAGACCATCCGGTACTTCCTACTTCTGCAATTATATCGCCTCTAACAACAAGGTCACCCTCCCTAACAAGTAGTTTTGAACAGTGGGCATATTGGGTTATAATATGACGCTTTTGTTCATCTCTCCCATGATCAATTAACAAGTAATTCCCATAGGCATTTCCCCAACCTGAAAATATAACTTTTCCACTAGCCGAAACTTCAATTTTCGCACCATATGGTGCAGCTATATCAATTCCCGTATGATTGCTTTTATAACCATAAACAGGATGAATTCTAGGTCCAAATTTAGTTGTTATTCTATCATATCCAGGTGTAGGCCAATCTAGCTTCCCATCACCGAACAATCTATTGTCTGAATATAGCGCAATTAAATCTCGAATGTTCTTATCCATTTCTTCTTGAACTTTTTCCCACTCTTCTATTTGCAGTATAATCATCCCTTGATTGTTTTCAATTTCACCAATTTTTCCTTCTTTGTCCGCTCTTGAACCTTCAACATTATTTAAGGCAATAGTATTTTCCGCCTTCATACCTTCAAGTTGAACCTTTTCTAGATTAAGCAGATTTTCATATTCAACAATACTATTTTTTATCTCTTCTAAATCATCAAGTACTCCTTGATCATATTCAGCAAGTTTATTAATATACTCTAAACGATTAAAAAAATCACTTGTATCTTTAGCTTCTAATAACACTTCTAAATATTCAGTATTCCCATACTCATACATAACTTTAAAACGTTCCTTAGTACGTTTATAATATTCATCTTGCTCTGCTATAGTTTCCGTAAGTTTACCTTCAGTAAATACTATTTCAGCCTCTTTATCTTGAATATCATTATCTAAACTAAATATTACCTTGCTATATTCTCCGATTTCCATATTGTAAGCAAGAATTTCTGTATGAAGTATGGATATTTCTGTATCTTGCGACTTATATAAAATCATTGCTTCTTCCATTTGTTGCTGTATTTCTTCCATCTTAGCTTCGAGTTCATCAATCTTATTTCCACCAATTAAAACTTGCGTTCCTGTCGTGCTAAGTCCAATCATAAACGTAGCAACAAGTATAAAAACAACTAAGTTTTTAGCCAATTTTCCATTCATATAATCACCATTATTTAAACTTTCAAGTATCTTCCGACAGTAACACGACTTCCTAAATATCCTAAAACCACACCTGCAATTAAAGAAATTGGTAATAATTGAGCCATAATTATTTCAACAGGTAAAAACACTAGAAAATCTCTTAATAAAAAGAATTCTGTTGATATTTTCTGAATCACATTATCATAAAAGAAATATATAACTATAACAGGAATAGTCGCTCCTACCAATCCAATTATGATACCTTCAACAAGAAAAGGACCTCTTACCATACTGCTCTTTGCTCCTATATATCTCATGATTCGTATTTCTCTTTTACGAATAGCTATTGCAAGTCTTATTGTATTAGATATTATAAATAGCGATATAATACTTAAGATTACAATTAAAACAACACTGGTATAAGTTACTAAACTATTAACATTTTGAACAATATCTGTGACCTCTTGGGATTCTCTAACAAATCTAACTATTTCTTCTTCTTGAAGCAATCCTACTAAAACCTTCTGTTGGCTTATATCAGAAAACAATACCTGTAAAGATGCTGATCCCTTTAATGGATTATCATTATCAAATCCCTTCAGAAGATCCTCCCTACCTTTAAAGTATTCTTCTTTAAAAGTTTTCCATGCATCTTCTTCACTAATGTAATTAATTTCAAACACTTCATCTCTTGCTTCTAATTGATTCTTTAATGTAAGTATTTCATTTTCAACAACATCTTCTTCAAAGAATATAGCAATGCCAATATTTTGTTCAAACTCCTCTAGAATAAAATTCAAATTCACAACAATACAATAAAACATACTAACAACAAATAAACTAGCCGTTATAGTTGTAACTGAAGCAATCGTCATTAATCGATTTTTAAAAAAGTTATTTATACCTTGAGTTAAGCTATATAAAAAGGTTCTAATGCTCATGAACATAATCTCCCCTCTTCATATCTTTAACAACTCTACCATTTCGAAGGGCTATTACACGTTTTTTCATAGCATCAACTATCTCTTTATCATGCGTCACAACAAGTACTGTTGTTCCCTTCATATTAATCTCTTGTAACAATTTCATCATCTCCCATGAACGCTGTGGATCAAGGTTGCCTGTAGGTTCGTCAGCAATTAAAATTGGTGGATTATTTGCTAAAGCTCTTGCAAGAGCAATTCTCTGTTGTTCTCCTCCTGATAGTTCTGACGGTTTCATATTCGCTTTTTTATTAAGACCTACCATAGATAATAACATAGGGACCGTCTTACGAATAGTTCTTCTTGGAGTTTCTGTTATCTTTAGAGCAAACGCGACATTTTGATATACAGTACGATTATTTAACAATCTAAAATCTTGAAATACAATGCCCAAATTTCTTCTAAGTTTATGCACCTTACTTCTTCTGATTCTTGTAATATCAACACCTTCAACATAAAGTTGTCCAGATGTAATATCTATTTCTCTCATAATTGCTTTAATGATAGTGGTTTTACCAGATCCACTTCCACCAACAATAAATACAAACTCGCCTTTATCAATGGAAAAAGAAACATCATCTAATGCTTTGACACTACCAGGATATAACTTTGTCACATTTTCCAATCTAATCATTTTAGACTCCTATTCCGCCATGAGGTGTAAGCCTCAATCTATTAATAAAGCTGTACCATTCTTATACAAGAAATCATACAGCTTCATCTATGGTTAAGGTATCAAAACTAAGTTTTGACACCCTAATCATCTATAAATATATTTTTTTCTAGTATGTATCTGACTGAATCATATAGTTCATGTACTTAACAACCATTAATGCAATTTTAAAAGTAATGGCATCTTCGAATATTCTTAAGTCTAATCCTGTATTCTTTTGTAATTTATCAAGACGATATACCAATGTATTACGATGTATATATAATTGTCTTGAAGTTTCTGATACATTTAGACTATTTTCAAAAAATTTATTAATTGTAGTTAATGTTTCATCTTCAAATTTATCAGGTGATTGATCTTGAAATATTTCGCTAATAAACATTTTACATAATGGAATAGGTAGTTGATAAATCAAGCGACCTATTCCTAGATTTTCATACGCTATAACATGATTTTCAGTATAGAATATCTTACCTACTTCAAGAGCCATCTTAGCTTCCTTATATGATTTTGATACATCTTTAATATCATTAACTACTGTTCCAATAGATACGTATACTGAACTCATTGCTTCTGCATTTAATGTATCAACAATCATCTTAGAAAGATTTTCAATATCTTCAATTGTGTCTGAAGACTTTAATTCTTTAACAAGGATTATATTCTTCTCGTCAATTGCTGTTATAAAATCCTTTGTTTTAGAAGGAAAAATACTTCTAACAATTTCAAGCGCATTATTATCTTTCTCGAATTTTGTTTCAACTATTATAGAAACTCTTCGCACATCTGTTTCTATATGCAACTTCTTAGAAAGATTATAAATATCCACTAACAAAAGATTGTCTAACAAAAGGTTTTTAACAAAATTATCTTTATCAAAACGTTCTTTGTAAGCAACTAATAAGTTTTGGATCTGGAAGGAAGCGATTTTACCTATTTTATAAACATCCTCCGCTTCTCCTCTTGCTGATATAATATATTCTACATTATGATCATCATAAACTTTAAAAAACTGATATCCTTGTACTAATTGACTCTCTGCTTGAGAATTAACAAAGTCAGGAACAGCAAAGTTATATTCTGCTATATTATTTTCTTCTGTAGTGGCCAATATTCTGCCATCAGGATCCATTACACTTAATTCGATTCTTGTGATTGTTTTTAAGCCGTCTATTGTAGTCTGTATTATTTGATTAGAAATCATGACCGTCTCTCCTTATGATTTTTTTCTCTATACTTTCTTCTCTATTTTATAGTATAATCATCAAAATTGAAAGAGGAATGCACAAGTTTATGCATTCCTCTTAAAATAATTAGAATATATTAGTTGCTTTTTATAACTTTTTCGGTTTCTTTATCAAAGATATGAATTCTTTTTAAATCAAAGGCTACTTTAATTGTATCACCTGGTTTTACTGGGAGTCTAGGATCAGTTTTTGCTGTCGCATCAAATCCATCTATTGAACCTATGATATTAAGCTCTGCACCAAGCATTTCTATTACGTTAATTGTAAAATCAACAACAGCATCAGGGTTAGCATCAATATAACTTTGCTCTTCATGAATATCTTCAGGACGTATACCAAATACAATTTCTTTATCGATATATCCACCATCAATAATTGCCTTAGCACCTTCGTTGTGAAGAATAACTTTATTATTTCCAAATAACAATTCTACATCTTCATCTAATTTAATAACTTTTGCATTTAAAAAGTTCATCTGTGGTGATCCAATAAATCCAGCAACAAACAAGTTTTCTGGTCTATCATATAAGTTTGATGGAGAATCAACTTGTTTAATAAAACCATCTTTCATAACTACTATTCTTGTACCAAGCGTCATTGCCTCAATCTGGTCATGTGTTACATAGATAATTGTTGTTTGTAATCTTTGGTGCAATTTAGAAATCTCGATACGCATTTGAACTCTAAGTTTTGCATCAAGGTTTGATAATGGTTCATCCATAAGAAATACTTTTGGTTCACGTACTATTGCACGTCCCATTGCAACTCTTTGTCTTTGTCCACCTGATAAAGCTTTTGGGCGTCTGTCAAGCAATACTTCAATACCAAGAATCTGAGCAGCTTCAGTTACTCTTCTTTTGATTTCTTCTTTAGGCGTCTTTCTTAACTTAAGGCCAAATGCCATATTATCATATACTGTCATATGTGGATACAAAGCATAGTTTTGAAATACCATTGCAATGTCACGGTCTTTAGGTTCTACATCATTTACAAGTTTATCATCAATATATAATTCACCTTCTGTAATTTCTTCAAGACCTGCAACCATTCTTAGTGTAGTTGACTTTCCACATCCTGATGGTCCAACAAAAATTATAAATTCTTTGTCTTCAATCTCAAGATTAAAGTCTTGAACCGCTGTTACATTTCCTGGATATACTTTCTTAATATTCTTTAGTGTTAGATTTGCCATAGTTTTATATGCCCCCTTGTGAATGTATTATTAACATATTGTTTCCATGGAACTATCTTACACTAAATAAGTATGGCAATTCTATTGCTTAAATAACCAAAAGCTTTTAATTTATTTTGTCTATATTGTCTATGCATAGTTTATATATATATATTTCGTCTGTTTTACATATCTTTTGTATAAGATTTAACCAAATAATAATAATTCGAATGCTCAAAAAGGTTTTTAACTGTACATTTATGCCTATTTCAAGGTGTTATTTTTAGGAGTCTTATACTCGATAAATCCTTCACCAACGACTTCTCTTACATCAGCAACTATTACAAAAGCGTTATAATCAATATCTCGCACAATTTCTTTCAACTTTACTATCTCTCTTTTAGACACAACGCACAAAAGCACTATTTATACCTTCTGCCTTCCACTAACATTTTAATTAAAAATCTAGGCAACTGAAGCATTCTTTTCCATCTACTAGGTTGTTTAATAAGTCTATGTAACCATTCTAGATTAAGTTTAATAAAAATATCTGGCGACCGCAATACCTTACCTGCAAATCCATCAAACGATCCTCCAACACCTACAAATACTTTTGCATTTATTTTATCCATATTCATACTAATCCATTCTTCTTGCCTTGGAGCACCTAGTCCCACCAACAACAAATCCGGATTCAACATATTTATGTTATCTATTACTTTACTATTATCTTTTTCATACCCATTCCAAATTCCCACTATATTTAAGCCTTTAAATTCTTCCATCATTTTCTTAGCTGCTAATTTTGCAACACCTGGAGCAGAACCATAAAAATATACTGTTTTATCTGTATTTTTTAATCGTTCAAACATATTTTTATTAAAATCATAACCTGCAACTCTTTCTTTTAATGGTTTGCCTATAATCTTTGAACCAATAACAACTCCAATGCCATCAGGAATACATAATGCTCCATCATTTAATTGATTTTGCAAGATTTTATTGTCATAAGCTGCCATAACTATTTCAGGATTTGGTGTATAAATAGAATACTTAGCCTCCTTTTCAAAGAGGCTAAGTCCAATTTCCACAGCTTCATCCATGGATACATTATCAAATTTAATACCAAGAATATTAATTGTAGTACGCATATTCTGTACCGATATACCTTTCAATTTAATCTATTTCACTGTCATTTGTACCAACAGCAACAATAATTTGAATATCTTTTTCTGCAAGATTTTCATCTACAAATACATCAGGATTATCAAAGTAATTTGCTAGCAATTCGCCAATCTCTCTATCAGGAACTTTTATTATCGTTCTCTCAATAGGTTTTTGTGTATAATTGCCAACTTCTACTACGTTAAAACTAGCTTCAAGCAATATATCTCTTGTTCTTCCAGCAAGTCCAGAAACATTAGTAGCATTTTGAACAGATATTGTATAAGAAGTAGGATCAACCGGTTCAAGTGGTTCAACCTCAATAATAGGTTCCTTTGGAGGTTCTTCTTCACTATTTCCTTCTTCTATATTTGGGTTATCTTCCACACTAACATTTGTATTCTCTTCATAATTTCTATTTATTATTTCTTCAAATAGAGCTTTTGTTCCTTCTACATCATACACATAAGATCCATCATGTTCACTTCCTGTTCCAGGTAAAGTTGACATTGAAATCTTATCTAATGATAATTCATCTAAGTAAATAAGGTAATTAACTGCATCTTTAAAATCTGTTGTAACATGTACAAAAGCCGCTTCTAATATACCAACCATATTAAATCTATTTTCAGGTTTCAACAACTCGTCCATGAACGCTTCCATAAATTGATGTTGCATATCAATTCGACCAATATCTGCATTAGCATAGCCCTTACGATATCTAATAAGAAGTTCCGCTTGAGTTCCATTAATTTCTTGTTCACCAGCTTTTATATTAATATACAAAGGCGGGTCAGCTGCCTTATCTTCATAATACATATCTATAGGAATATTCATAGTAAGAGGTCCTATTTCATCAACGATATACTTAAATCCATCTAAATCCATATTTACAAAATAATCCACATCAACACCAAATACATTTTCAAGCACACTTACTGATACTTCATTTCGTCTTTTTGCACTGACATATGCTGGTATTGCATTTATTCTTTCGTTTTGTTTAACACCACTTCTAGTTTCATTGATTTCTTCAAAAATATCATCTGGTATTTTAACTTTAGTATCTCTTGGAATAGACACAATATCCATTTCTGCTGTTTCATGATGGAAGAATACTAACATATTAACATCTGTTCTATATCCGTCTTTATCAACTCCAAATACTGCAATAGTAGTAATCTTTTTGTTGTTGAGCGGTGAAGCTTCATCTTCACTTAATACTTTGTCAATATCTTTACCTTCTACTCTAGTGGTTACATTATTATTTTTTAGTTCTTTCATAATATTACTGCTTGCAACCTGTACATACCCAATAGTACCTAATGCCGCAACAACAATAAGTATTGCAAAAGATATGAAAAATATCTTTATAAATCTATTTAATAACCTTATCTGCCTTGCTTTCTTTTTAGCCACAACAATACCTCACTAATTATTTTATTTATTCATTAATTCTTCTACTACTTCTCTAGCTTCATCTTTATCCCAATACTGGAACCACTTTACTCTAGTTTTACCATTTACTACTTCTTCAATCTTTTCACCCCAAGATGGTATTGTCACCATATTTTCCGGGTTCAAAAGTTCAGTCGCGTCAAGTTCAAAAACATATTGAGCGTAATCAAGAACTACTGTCAGCCCAAAATCAGTATCAAATATATTATAAATACTTGTTGCAAGAGTTAAAATAGTATCAAGATTTCTTTTTTCCATTACTTGCTGATACATTGCTACAACAAAATCTTGTTGCACACTAATTCGTTGAATATCTCCTAAAACATACTTTCTAAAACGAACCAATTGCATAGCATGTTCTCCATCAAGTAATTGTTGACCTTTTTCCAAATCAATATATAAATCTTGTATAGGATCATTATAATACATACGTTGAGGCACATTAAATTCAACACCCCCAACAGCGTCTACAACATCAGCAAATCCACTGACATCTATTACTGCAACATAATCAATTTCTAATCCTATTATCTGCTCAACAACTGCTTGCACATCATAAAAAGCTTCATCTGTTTTTCCTAAATTATAATATAGTTCTCCAACCTTACAATAACTGACCCATAACTTTGTTATGTTTTTGCCATTTTCATCTTGTTCTCTCGAATTTATTTCAGCTTTATATGATTTAAAAGGTTCTTGTCTAAAATCAATATGTAAATCTCTTGGAACACTTACTATCTTAACTTCATTAGTTTCAGTATTAAAATCTCCAACCATTAATACATCAGTAAGTCCTTTATCAGCATCTAATCCTATTAATAGTCCTGTAACAGAATCAACAGCTAACGGTTCAGGTTCAGGTTCTACAATAGGATCTTTATCCTCATTATCTTTCTCAGGTTCAAATTCTACTATAGGTTCTACTACCACCGTTTCTCGCTCTTTAATAATATCTTCGTGATTCGCCATCACCAACACGCTTCCAAAGATTATTATAACAATCAGGCTTCCTAGAATCACTAATGTTTTTAACTCTTTATTCATTCACTACCTCTTAAATAATAATCATGTTATTAATGATTACTCTTTCTGTCTATCTATCTTTTTTTCTATTTATCTTTCTATGAACACTACACATAATAGTACCATATTTTCAAAGAAAAAGAACATAAAATTTGATAATGTTATAAATATATTATATATTAGTCATAGAAACTTCTTAAACCTCTTGTACAAGAAAGGATTATTCATATGAAGGCAAAATCTCTAGCTATTGTGACAGGCGCTTCTAAGGGTATTGGCAAAGCTATTGCCATTGAACTTGCATCACATGATTATATTATTATTTGTATTTCTAAAAGCGATCAGACTGGATTAATTAATACTGTTGACACTATAAAGGCTAACGGTTACGACGCTTACCCAATTCTGTGTGACGTCTCTTGTTATAATAGTGTAAAAAGTATGTATGATGAAATAAGTCTATTAAACCTACCTATCACAATATTAATCAATAATGCAGGTATTAGCTTAATAAAGTTATTCACAGAAACAACTATTGAAGATTGGAATCAGGTTATCAATACTAATCTAAACTCTCTTTACAACATGTGCCATTTTGCAGTAAAAGATATGCTACATAATCATTATGGCCATATTATTAACATAAGCTCTATATGGGGTAATGACGGTGCTTCAATGGAGGTTGCTTATTCTACTTCCAAAGGTGGTATGAACAGTTTCACCAAAGCTCTTGCTAAAGAGCTTGGACCAAGTAATATCAAGGTTAACGCTTTAGCTTGTGGTGTTATCGATACCGGTATGAATTCGTTTTTAACAAAAGAAGAAAATGATGCACTTAAAAATTCTATTTCTCTCGGTAGATATGGTAAAGCACAAGAAATTGCCGATATGACAATTTCTCTTATTGAAAAAGGTAGTTACATAAATGGGCAGGTTATTACAATTGATGGAGGTATGTATTAATTGTCTTAACTAGTTATTCTAATCCAATAAATTGACTTTCATGTTTTTTAAAAAAATCAAATTTCGGTTCTATGAATACTAGTTTATGTTCATCTACGTTATCCATATGAACTTGTATAGGATCAAAGATAACATCCCATGACCACAAAGAATCATTAAGATTCATATATTCTTGTACAAATTTTGCACTTGAAGGAGTTATAGGATGTAATAATGTTAATGTACATTTTACTCCATAAATCATATCTGCCAAAACTTGTTCACGATGATTATTATCTTCATTAGTGTCAGCAATTTTCATTTCACGCGCCCAATACTTGCTTAGATCACGAATCATACTGTCAAGTGTATATATTACACGATGGAATTCTTGTTTCGCCATCATATCCTCATATTGAAGAATGTATTTTCTAACGGTTTCTTTAATATTTTCTGAAACATCCATATTAGGTACTCTTGAATCAAAATATTTTTGGGAAGTGTAGAAACAAGAACGAACAATTCTATTAAATACATTGGTTAATAGATTTCCGTCTTTTAAAACCACATCTTTTTCGCCTGACTCCACGTCTGGGTTATATGGTTTAGGATCAAAGCTTACACTTTTTTTATTAAGCCCTAAACTTAAGAAATGCATTCTTAATTGATCTTTGGTGTAGTGTTCTAATAATTCTGAAGCCATTGGCGGTTTTATTGCTCCCGAACTTGATGCTTTTAAATTCAAGAATAACAAGTGACAATTAGCAACAAGGTGTGGAAAATTTATTTCAGTTAATGCTTCATTCGAATCGCCTTTATGGTCAAGATATGCCATTAACATCGCCATTTCTGCAATTCCATAAAAATATATATTATCTTCACCTATAAATTGATATACTTTTGAATCTTTACTTAACCAGTAATCCTTCCACTCATCTTTTTCTTTACCAATTGACTCAAGATATGCCTGAGTAAAAGAAATAGGTGCCCAAAGTGATTCTGGCCATACCCAAAAGGTTAATTCTTCAAGTCCCTCATGCTTTGGTACCGGAATACCCCAATGTGAATTACCTGATAATCTAAATGGAACTAATGTCTTGCCTGTTCTGTAACGAATTGTATTAGCGTCTAATACTTCACGAGCCTTATCTCTAGCATCAAGATCTTCAAACTCAAAAGTGACTGAAGGTTTCTTCTCTTCATCTATAATTGTACAGCTATTCACCTTCAACTCTGCTTTATTAAATTTTTCATATTCTTTTTTAGTTACATATATCATCGGTTTTTTTAGAAATTCATTAATCCCATTAATGATTATTTTTCTAGTTACTCTGTCTCGATTATTAAGCTCCATTTTCTTAGACATTTGCTCTGTATAGTTTTCCAAGTCAAAATACCAGTTATAAACCTCTTTAAGTTCTGGTTTTTCGCCTGATAAAGTACTAATTGGGTCAATCAATTCACTAGGCATATATTGATGTCCTAAACTACATTCATCCGCATAAGCATTTTCTGATTTACATCCTTCAAAAGGACATTTACCAACAACTTGACGTCCATTCAAGTATACATTTTCTTTTGTATCATAAAACTGAAGTGTAGACCGCTTTGTTAAATGACCTTTTTCATACAGAGTTTCAAACAATTTATTGGAAACATCTTTGTGAATTTCTCCACTTCTTCCAAAGGCTGATGTACCATATAAATTCAAGTCAACATCATAGCTTAAAAGTGTTTCTTTTTGGTCTTCATAAAATTTAAAAACGTAGTCAGCGATATCAATATTTTCACCAGTTTCATCAATATATTTTTTGTGACTAGCTAGTATTGGGGAACCATAACAATCTGTACCTGATACAAATATTACATTTTCTTCACCAATACGGTCCTTTAAAAATCTGGAGTATGTATCAGCATGTACAAAAACACCACCAATATGCCCAAAATGAAGAGATTTATTTCCATAAGGCATTCCCCCTGTTATAATCGCTTTCTTAGGAAACTCAGGTCTTGGTTTTGTGAATTTATTATTATTTTTATTCCTGCCCATTTTAATACTCCTTTACAGGGTCTGACCCTTTAAACAGTAGCTACCATTACTGCTTTAATTGTATGCATACGGTTTTCAGCTTCATCAAAAATAACTTTCGAATGTTTTTCAAAGGTTTCTTCTGTTACTTCATAACCTTTTACTGCTGGAAGACAATGTAATACTAAAGCATCTTTACCTGTTTTTGAAACCAAAGTTTCATTTACTTGATATGGTTTTAATAATTCTACGCGTTCTTTAGATTTTTCTTCCTCGCCCATAGAAACCCATACATCTGTATATATAACATCAGTACCAATAATATCATCAGTATTATCGCTAATAGTAATAGTAGAACCCACTTCGGCAGCATATTCTTTACATGTATCAACTAAGTCATTCTCAGGCCATAAAGATTTTGGCGCAATAATCATAAAGTTTAAACCTACTTTTGCACAACCAATCATCAATGAATTTGCCATATTATTACGACCGTCGCCAATATAAGTGAAATTAACACCTTTTAGGTATCCTAGATTTTCTTTAATAGTCATAAGGTCAGCTAATATTTGAGTTGGATGATACATATCAGTAAGACCATTCCAAACAGGAACACCACTATATTTAGCTAGTTTTTCTACTGTATCTTGTGAAAATCCTCTAAATTCAATACCATCAAAGAATCTTCCGAGTACTCTCGCTGTATCTTCTACCGATTCTTTATGTCCAAGTTGAATATCATTCTTACCTAAATACTCCGGGTGTCCACCCTCATCAAGGCATCCTACTGTAAATGCACAACGAGTTCTTGTTGAAGGTTTTTCAAAAATAAGTGCGATGTTTTTACGTTCAAGTAAATCACCTTTAATACCCATTAATTTTTTCTTCTTAAGTTGAATTGATAGATCCACAAGATAGTTGATTTCATCCTTTGTGTAATCCTTAAGTGTTAAAAAACTCCTGCCTTTTAAAGAAATTCCCATAATCTTTCACCTCTTCATTTTATTTATTCAAAATAATATTTATAACATTCAAAATTATATAACATGCAAATAACACTGTCAACTTCTATATTGTTTCATTTTCAAATCTATATTAAATTCATATCTAGATCTGTATTAATTCATTTCTAAATCATTAGACATTCTTGGAATAAATATCTCCTCTTGTTCTTCTTTTTCAAATTTTTGCACATTTTTCAAGGCTTCTGTTTCACAATAACTTTGCGAATTAATAACATCCTTACCTCTTCTATCAATTCTATTATAGTTACAATTAGTATCTTTGATTTTAGTTTTAACAACATCTTTAAGCTGTATATCTAAATTATGTAGCACCGCCTCACGAACATGCTCAGCTTCAATTGGAAACAATAGCTCAACTCTTCTATTTAAATTTCTTGGCATCCAATCTGCACTAGATAAAAATATCTTTTTATATCCTTCATTGTAAAATATATAAATTCTACTATGTTCAAGATACTTACCAATAATACTTCTTATTGTTATGTTTTCACTTACATCTTTAATCCCAGGAATAAGACAACATATACCTCGTACAATAAGTTCAATTTCAACCCCTGCCATTGATGCTTTATACAACTCTGTCATAATCTCAAAGTCACATAGGGAGTTCATTTTACACAAAATACTCGCCTTTTTACCTGTCTTTGCAATTTCTGCTTCTTTACGAATCAATTTAACAAACTGTCCTCGCAAATGAGTAGGTGCCATAATAATCTTATTAAGTTTTGGCGGTTCTGAAAATCCACTTAATGCATTAAAAACACTTGAAACATCACTACCTAATTTTTCGTTAACCGTTAAAAGACCCATATCCGTATAAAATTTAGCCGTTATATCGTTGTAGTTACCTGTACCAAGATGTACATACCGTTTTATACCATCTTCTTCCTTGCGTACAATTAATGTGACTTTTGAATGAGTTTTAAGGCCTACTAAGCCATATATAACATGACATCCTGCTTTCTCAAGTCTCCTTGCCCATTGAATATTGTTTTCTTCATCAAATCTTGCTTTTAATTCAACTAAAACTGTAACTTGCTTTCCTGCTTCTGCTGCTTCTGCTAATGCTTTTATAATTGGTGAAGAACCTGAAACTCTATAAAGAGTTTGTTTAATAGCCAAAACGTTAGTATCTTTAGCCGCTGTGGTTATTAATTCTACAACAGGTTCGAAGCTTTCAAACGGATGGCTAAGAAAAATATCTTTTTCTTTGATCGCTTCAAACAAATCTGTTTTTCCTAATAAATCTTTAGGTATTTGAGGTGAATAGGCTTTATATTTTAATGATTCATCCCCTATATGGCCATACATTTTCATAAGATATGTAAGATCTATTGGACCATCAATTTTATATATTGCTCTATTATGAAGTTTTAGAGCTTTTTGTAAATAATCTAGCAGTTTTGTGCTAACATTTTTATCTATCTCAAGACGAATTGCATCTCCCCACTTACGTTTTTTTATTGATTTTTCTATCTCGATTAATAAATCTTCTGCCTCTTCTTCATCAATTGTTAAATCTGAATTTCTAGTAATTCTATAGTTAGATACACACAGAATTTTGTTACCGATAAAAAGTCGATTGATAAAAAATTTAATAATATCTTCTAACATAACATAATGTTCAAAATCTTTTTCTTCTGAAGGTATTTCAATGTATCTTGACATTACTGCTGGTACCTGTACTGTTGCAAAAAGCTCATTATCGTTTTTCTTAATTAAAACTGCAACATTTAAACTCATATTTAGAATAAGTGGAAATGGTCTAGATGAATCTACTGCTAATGGTGTTAATACAGGAAATATATTTTGCTCAAAATATTTATCTATAAATTCAGTCTGTCTTTCAGATAATTTAGATATATCTAATGATACAATAATATTGTTTTTGCGAAGTGCCGGTATCATGCTTCGTTTAAATACCCTGCCTTGATCATCTATCATTCTATGTGTTCTTTCAGAAATTGCTTTTACTTGGTCTTTAGGTGTAAGTCCTGAAAAATCAACTTTATCGTACCCTGCACGTATTTGTTCCATTAACGATGCTACTCTAACCATAAAAAACTCATCTAAATTACTGCTAACAATCGATAAAAACTTCAATCGTTCAAATAATGGGTTTTCTTGATTTTCTGCTTCACCTAAAACACGTTGATTAAATTCTAACCAACTTAATTCTCTATTTTCATAAAGGGAATAGTCATTTAGGTCAATCTCAACATTTTCATTTTTCTTTTTTTTATTTGTTTTACTATTCTCTTTTTGACTCATAACATAAACTCCCTCTTTATCTTAAGTATAGGTTCTATTCCATACACTTCTGTGAAAAAATTGGCTTTTTTAGAAAATGTCCATTCTTCTAGTGTGGTATCAACGTTCACATCACACAAACTATGAACTATTAACTTTTTTTCTCTAAGTTTTACTGCGTTTACATTTATCTTGCCCTGATGGGAGCGGTCTAATGCATCTGCAATTCTTAATATCGCTGCAAGTTTAGCAACTTTTGTTCTCTGATCTCTAGGTAAAGAGTTGAAATTACTATGAGAATCTTCTGGTTTAACCATACTGTGATAACAAGCTATGTTTGCTATCATTTCCATACTATCCTTTGACATACCAAAAACCTCTAAGGAACGAATTATTTCGTAAGAATGTAAATAATGTTTATCTAAAGACACTATTTTACCTATATCATGAAGAACAGCAGCTACCTGTAACAATATTCGTTCTTCATTCATGCCATGAAGTTTCTTAAGACGATCAAAAAGATATGTTGAAATACTTTCTACTTTTGTACAATGTTCTTTATTATAATGAAATTTCTTAGCAATAACTTTTGCATTAGCGAGCACATCACTAATATTTTCATCTGACATTTTACTATTAGCAATATTTTCATGAATAGATCTAATAATTCCATCCGTCAATGATATCTTTGGAGAAATAATTTCGTTACTGTTTACTTTTTCCATAAACTTTCTAAACAACATCATAGAAGGTAGTATAATCTTTGCTCTTTCTCGTTTGACCTGAAAATTTTCTTCTATTTCTTCATTAGTCATTCCGGTTACTTGTTTATATAATTTACTAAATTGTTTTTTTGACAATACTTCGACTTTTTCTTCGTATTTTTCCTCAACCATCCTTATGATAATGTTAATCTCTCCTCCAACTGCAATTAAATGCTCATAAGTTGTATCATCACTAAAAAAGTCAACACCTTCAAGATTAGTAGTAATGTATTCATCCATAATTTTATTATAGTTTAGGATATTGTCCTCCATGTCTCCAAAAGCTTCACGAATTCTAAGAGATCCCATTTTCACATTTTGAGAAGATCTAAGTCTTCCTTCCTTGTACGTAGTTATTTGAATGCTTCCTGCTCCAACAACTACAATAACAGCACCTTCATTTACGATTGTACTGTAATTATCAAGATTTTGCTTAATTGCTTTGTGTGTTAAAAACTGTTCCTCCGAATTACTAATAACTTTTATATCTAAACCTGTTTTTAATTTAATCTGGTCTACAATATAATCTCGATTTGAAGCTTCTCTAATAGCACTTGTCGCCATAGCCTCATATTGTTCAACGCCATAATCTTCAAAACTATTTTTAAATAATTTCAATAGATCACATACCATATCCACCGAGTCAAAGCTAAGTTTTCCTTGTGTGAAGGTGTCATGACCAAGAACTGCAATTTTTCGTATACTTTCAAGTTCTTTAAACTTCCCTGATTTATTGATTTCACCAATTTTCATTCTAATAGCATTTGATCCAAGATCTATTGCCGCAATTACTTTTTTGCTCATAACAGCCTCCTATTTATAGTTATTATACTCCTAACCAAGTAGCTAATTCAATAATATTATCAATTCTTGATAATTCTTTTGTCTCTTCATGGATAAACTTATTATATTCATCTATAATAAGTTGCTTAAAATCCGCTAATGTATATGTTTCGAATCTTTCTATCTTAAGATATTCAGCTTTATACTCAATAATTTGAAAATAAATATCCTGGTATGAATTATAAATATCTAACTTTAGTTTTTTTGCTACTAAAGGTATTAGAACTTCACATACTAGTCTTTCCTTAGAATTATATTTTATGAAATTATGTTTTCCACCAAAAGCACTAATAATGTATTCTACTCTTGCCCTACTTAATTTGAGGAATTCTTTAAGGTATGATGCTTCGCGATTTGTTCCTATAATATAGTACTTATTTCCAACTAATTCATCGAATATTTTCATAGTATCAAAATACCCTAGATTAATATTTAACTTTGCCCTTTCAGGGTTTAATTCAAGTACACCACCTAAGTCCTCTTGTGCTTCAATTGTAATAATATTTAAATTGTCTTCATCAACAGACTTTTCAAACCCAATACCTTGTATTTTCACTTCAATAATATCTTTGTATCCTTGATCTACCAACATACTAGTTGGTAAAACACTATGAAAAGCTCCATCTAGAAATCTTTTACCAAAGATTTTTTCTCTACTAAAACTAGGCAAATAAGAACTTGCTAAAAGATAGCCTGCAACTTGTCCATAATCAATATCCCTTAGCATTAACTCCATAGGTTTAAAGTCAGTAATATTAAAAGTAACCAAACCAAAGTCCACCTTTGAATCTCTTAACAACTGTTCATCTAATACTTCGTTTAACATTTTTTTAAGCGGCGTAATATCAAACCCTCTATTTAAAATAATCTCAAGAAATTGCTGACCTGATTCATGTACAGACACTTCTCTCCATTTAAAACCTGATAATTTGTCAGCCAAATCATCTTCTATGTTAATAATTGATGAATAGCGAATATTTTCCCAAATATTTAAAGCCTTTTCATAATCTCCTTGAGCAAATAAAGCTCCGTTTAAAGCACCTACAGAAGTTCCTACTACTGCACTAATATTAATTCCTAATTCTCTAATAGCTTTCCAAACACCTATTTGATACGCACCTCTAGCTCCTCCGCCTTCAAGCACCAATCCATAAGATTTATTTAATAATTCATCTTTCATTTACTCACCTCTTTACATGATTTCCAACTGTCTCTATACTCTATAAGCTATCATAAAACTAGTATTTATTCAACTCAAATCATCTTAATGATTCATTAATGATTCATTAAATATATTTTTGAAAATTGTAATATATTTTTCATCATGTTATGATATTGGTTAAGGCGTCAAAACTTAGGAGGCATCAATGAACTTAATAAAATCAAACTGGAAATCAATTACTCTGTTACTTATAGTTGGCTGTTACATAGTTTTTGTATTTATTATGGATAAAAGAACTGATTTATTCACCCCTGCCATACTTATATATTTTATTATAACTACCATATTGTTCCTAAACTCCGTTGTTGGAGCACCAGGTATTATCATTCACTCTGTTTTCAAAAAAGAAGGTCCAGCAATTCCCTTTTACAAAGCTGCAATTCGTTTAGGCTCAACAAATACTAATATATTAGCTGCCTATGGTCTTATTCTTCTTAGAGATAATCAACCAACTGATGCAAAAAAGCTATTTAAAACTGCCATTGAAAATTCCCGCCACTATATGTATAACAAAACTTTAACAGCAAACATTGCATTATGTGAATGGAAAGAAGGAAACGTTCCAAAGGCAACAAAAACTTATGAAGACTTGTACTACTACCCTGACTTAGAAGAGTTAACAAGTTTTTCAGAAGGAAATCTTCAAGAAGGTATTGATAAAAACCATAATTTTTATGCTCAGGACTTTACAACTATGGCATTTTTAATGCATCTAAATAACGAAAAAGAAAAAGCAATATATTTTTCATTAGTATCATTAGAAAAATCAGGAAAATACGGACCGGCTTTTGACAACTTAGGGCAAATTCATTATCAAGATGGAGATATAATAAAAGCAAAAGAATTCTTCCAAAAAGCTTTAGAATACAACCCTACCATGAGTGACAGTTTATATTACCTTGCAAAAATTGCGTTAGATGAAGAAAATAATGAACTATCTAAAAAGTACTTAAACCAAATTGATTTAGATAGAATCAACGGCTTAAGTACTATAACAAAAGAAACTGTAAATAATTTAATAAATGGTTAGGGTGTCAAAACTATATAGTTGAACTTTCTATCACTATATGTATGCTTGGGGTCTTCAACCGAGTACTACATATAATGATAGAATTAGAGAAACTTAGTTTTGACAATTAATTTAATAATTAACTGTCAAATTGCCGCCTTGCTTCGTACAGAAGTATAGCTGCGGCAATTGCTGCGTTTAGCGATTCAGATTGTCCCGGCATTGGGATTTTTACTTTATAATCAACAACATTAATTACCTCTTTGCTTATGCCATTACCTTCATTGCCGATAACAAAACAAACACCTTTTTTGTATTCATAATCATAGTGGTATTTAGAATCATCAAGATGTGCACCATAAGTAACAATTCCTTTGCTGCTAATAAATTCTAAAGCTTCCACAAGATTATCAACAATATACAGTTCAATGTGTTCTAATGATCCTGCAGTGCTTTTAACAACCTTTGGATTATATGAATCTACTGTTGTCGTATTCATGATAATACCTTTAGCACCAACTGCATCTGCAACACGGATTAATGTCCCAAGATTTCCAGGATCTTGAATACTATCAATAGCAATATATAATCCTTTAGAATCAATATTTTCTTGATACAAATCAAGTACATTCATATAAACAACTGCAAGAATACCTTGAGGTGTCACATCTGTACTCAGTTCCTGAAATAATCCTGTATCTACAAATACTTTATTACACTCAGTAATATAATCAAATTTCTTAAAATCTGTCTTTTTTGAAAACACCAATGTATGTATTCTGCTAGGTGTCAGCTCAAGAATTTGTTTATAGCCTTCAACAATATAAAGCTTTTCAATTTTTCTAAACTTAGATTTTTGCTGTAGCTTTTTTATCCATTTTACCGTTGTATTTTTATTACTATCTATTATTTTAATATTCATAATCACCTATTCATTATCTAATTTTTTAAGATTACCATTATTACCAATTACAATTAGAGTTTCACCAAGTTCAAGAAGTTTGTCAGGTCCTGGTGTAATGGTCATTGTCTCACCTTGTCTCATGCCTATCACGTTAATCCCATATGCTTTTCGCATATCAATTTCTCTAAGTGTTTTGCCTTTCCATAACTCTTTCACTTCAAGTTCAACAATTGAAAAATCTTCTGATAATTCGATAAAATCTACGAAACTATCCGATGTTAGGTTGTTAGCAATCCGAACACCTATCTCTCTTTCAGGGAATATTACTTTATCTGCACCAACTTTTTCTAATAATCTTTTATGAATATCACTTTGTGCTTTAGCCACAATATACTCAACCCCCATCTCCTTAGCCAAAATAGTTGACATAATTGATGCTTGAATATCATTTCCAATGGCAATAACTGCTACTTCAAAATTTCTAACTCCAAGTGCTATCAAAACGTTTTCATCAGTAACATCCCCTTGAACTGCATGTGTAACAACTTTTGATATATCTTGGATAATTTCTTCATTATTATCAATCGCTAATACCTCACAACCATTTTCTGCCAATGTTTGTGCAACACTACGTCCAAATTTACCTAATCCAAATATAACAAATTCTTTCTTATTAGACATATAAGCCTCCTATATTCTATTATCCAACCATGATTTTTTCTTCTGGTTTTCTAATTTTAACTTTTCTTTGATCACTACGCATTGCAAATGCAACAGCCATGGTCATCGGTCCTAATCGTCCAACAAACATTGTGACACCTATTACTAATTTACCAATAGTACTTAAATCGCTAGTAACACCAAGGGTTAATCCAACTGTTGCAAAAGCTGATACAGCTTCAAAAAAAGTATCCATAAACTTAAAGTTTTCTGTAATTGTCAAAGTAATTGTAACACCAATAACAACAAACAAACTAATCATAATCACAGCTAATGCACGTTTTACAGTTGCATCTGGAATTCTCTTATTAAATATTTCTGTATCCTCTTTAGAACGAACCACTGATATCACAGCAAATAATAATACCCCAATCGTTACTGTTTTAACACCTCCTGCAGTACCTGCTGGAGAACCTCCTATAAACATAAAAATTATGGTTAAGAATTTAGAACCATCCGTCATTTGATCAAGCTGTATTGTATTAAAGCCGGCTGTTCTAGGTGTGACAGACTGAAACAATGAAGCTAAGATTTTTTGTGAAAAAGAATAATTTCCCATTGTATTAGGATTATTCATTTCAAATAAGAAAAATAATACAAACCCTGTTCCAAGTAATATTCCAGTCAATACTAATACCAATTTTGTATGTAAACTTAATTTTATGAACCAATGTCTTATACTAAATTTTTGTTTTATTTTAAGTTTTGTTATTTTCATTAAATCAATCCATACTGTAAAACCTAATCCACCAATAACAATCAAACCAATAACTGTAAGATTAACTCCCCAGTCATGTACATAAGGTGATAAACTACCTGTACTTAGTATATCAAATCCTGCATTACAAAAGGCACTAATAGAATGAAAAACACCTAACCCAATTGCATGCATTAATGGATAATCCTTTATAAAGTTTAACGTTAAGAATATTGCCCCTATTCCTTCAATAATTAATGTACCAGCTAATATATAGCGAACTAGTCTTACCATTCCTGATATAGTACTTTGATTTAAAGCCTCTTGTATGACTAATCTTTCCTTAAGACTGATTTTTTTTCCTATGGCCATAAATAGCGTTGTTGCGATTGTCATAAATCCTAATCCACCAATTTGAATTAATACAATAATAACTACTTTTCCAAAAACACTCCAATGTTCAAGGGTATTTACAACAACTAATCCAGTAACGCAAACTGCGCTAGTAGCAGTAAATGCAGCATCTAATAAGCCAATACTATATCGTATTCCTGCTTCATTCGGTTTAGAAGCTATCGGCAAGCTAAGTAATATTGTTCCGATTATAATCAATCCTAAAAATCCAATCACTAGTACTTGAGTTGGATTTAGTTTTGTTTTTTTTAGTCTGTCTATCATAGGTCCCTCCGTTAGGCATATTAAGCCCTATTAGCAACTTACTAACAAGGCTTAACAACTAACTATATTCTTTATCCTTTTTCATTTCAACCAATACAGTTGTTAAAACAAACCATAATACACAAGTTCCTATAGCAATAAAAAATCCTGTTTTTTCCATTAAGTTATATGGATAAAATTCATTGTTCATGTTTATTCCATTCATATTAAGTGTAACTGAGCTGAGTACGTTCTTGAGTCTTAATAAGCTACGTGCTTTTAGTGCAAACATACTAAGAAACGGTATTTTTAATGCAGCATAATTAAGTCCCATTATAAGCATTGTTAAAACAGATAAACCTCTTGACCACTCAATTGTACGAAGTTTTTTATCAAATACTAGGAATAACACACTTAATAATGCAATTGCCAAAACTACATAAAATCCTTTAATATATATGGTTTGAATTACAATAGCCCAAGATGTTTTGACTTCACCATCAATACCTTTTAGTGTTTTATAATCATCTTCATAAAGCTTCACATAGTCAAGTAAATCTTTCGGTGAATATTGTAATATTGCAACTTCAGGTACTGAAGATTCTATCTGTGCTTTTGACATATCGACTGCTTCTTTAGTCATAAACTGACTGCTATTCTCATCAAGTTCAAATCCAGTAAACACACCACGGCCACCTAATGTAAACCAATCAAATAGCATTGTAATAAGGAAAAAAATAATAATACCTGCTGTTATATATCTTGTAATCTGCACGCCTTTACCAAATTCTGAAGAATCCGGTATTATTTTTGTATTTAAGCTTTCTTTGGATGAAGGTTTTGTAGTTTCCTTCTTAAATGCATTTCCAAATTTCTTTTTCTTTGGTTCTGTTGTCTTTTTCTTTGGTTCTGTTGTCTTTTTTGAGGT
>JAOZKH010000003.1:45217-72818 GCA_029935405.1 Vallitaleaceae bacterium
TCTTTTTCTTTGGTTCTGTTGTCTTTTTCTTTGGTTCTGTTGTCTTTTTTGAGGTAGATGCTTTAGCAGCTTCATCTTCCTTGATTATTGAATCAATCAATTCATCCATATCATCATTCTTAATTTCTTGACCACATGCAAAACAAACCTTTGCATCATCCTTAAGAGTTTCTCCACAATTTAAACATTTCATCTAGTTCCCTCCAAAGATTATCTAGTTTCCAAATCACGACTTACAGTCATCCGGTAATCACTGATATCTTTCTTCATAGCTAATGCTTCATTAATATCAAAGTCAACATATTCTCCATTTTTAAACGCTACCACTTTATTTGACTTACCACTTGCTAGTAAATCAACTGCTTTTGCACCCATCATAGATGCATGCATTCTATCAAGTGCTGTTGGACTACCACCACGTTGTAAATGACCTAGTATTGTTGCACGAGTAGTAATCCCTGTAACTTTTTCAATTCTCTGTGCAAGTTCAGCGGACCCACCAACCCCTTCTGCAACAATAATAAGGTTATGTTTTTTGCCTTTTTTACGGTTTTGAAGAATTCTTCGAATTAGTTCTTCTTCAGCAATATTTTCTTTTTCTGGCAATAATATATCTTCTGCACCATTAACAATACCACACCATAACGCAATATAACCTGCATCACGACCCATTACTTCAACAATTGAACAACGCTCATGGGAAGTTGATGTATCACGAATCTTATCAATAGCCTCCATTGCTGTGTTGACAGCAGTATCGAACCCAATTGTATAATCCGTACACGCAATATCAAGATCTATTGTTCCAGGAATTCCTATAGTATTAATTCCAAGTCCAGCAAGTTTTTCTGCACCTTTAAAAGAACCATCTCCACCAATAACAACAAGACCATCAATACCGAAAACTTTACACATATCAGCACCTCTTTGTTGTCCTTCAAGTTCTAAAAACTCTAAACATCTCGCAGTATATAGTATTGTGCCACCACGTTGAATTGTATCAGATACACTCTTTGCATCCATTTCGAAAATATCTCCACTAATAAGGCCATTGTATCCTTTTCGAATACCCATTACTCGTATACCTTTAGCTAGTGCTGTTCTTACAACTGCTCTTGTTGCCGCGTTCATTCCCGGAGCGTCACCACCACTGGTTAACACACCTATTGTTTTTATTTCTTTTGACATTTTTAACCTCCTGATGTTTTTACAGTTTTTTGGACTTAACCATTATTTACTATTTGAAAAAACAAATTTATCTTTAATCTTATAATATTTTTTTCATACTACATCACAATTTATTGTAGTATAAATCAAGCTAAATTTCAACTTTTTTTACAACTTTTATGCTATCTTTGCCTAATATACGAGATGTTTCCTCTACTATTTTGTCTGTTACGTTAAGAATTTTATCATGATTTCTTCTTTTTTTACCTTCCTCAATATAGAAAACAACTTGATGTTCTCCACTATTACATTTTTCTAATATACTTTGAATCATATTGTAAGTATCCATATATTGTTGATTATCTTTGAATTTTATCCACACTGTCGAACCTTGTTCAAGGGGAGTTCCTGTCGTTTGTTTAGATGTTTCAAATTCATATAATTTATTCAAAATAACTTTAGCATCTTGATCTTCTTGAATACTGATACGTCCTTCGATGATTAATTTAGCATCATTTTCAAGCAGATGTTTATATCGTTCGAAATGTTTTGGGAAAACAATAATTTCGACCGAACCATACATATCCTCTAGTTCAAGAAAAGCCATCATTGCATTATTTCTTGTTGTTTTTATTGTTATTTGATGAAGCATACCTGCAATAACTGTTTTCTGTCCATCAAAAATAGATAGGTTTTCAAGTTCATTATCATTAAGAAGAATTTCACTTCCATCTTCCGCTTCGTCAATTGTATTAAAATCAAATGATCTATGTGTAACTTTACTCTTAATGTATGTTTCATAGTTTTCTAAGGGATGGCCACTAACATATATGCCTAATACTTCTTTTTCATTAGCTAACACCTGTTCTTCACTAAACTCACCTACATTTGGCAAATGATCTTCTAGTGTGGTTTCTTTCTTTTCACCAAATCCAAACAAGTCTAGTTGTCCATCAAAGGTGTTTTTCTTCCCTAGTATAACTGAGTTTAATATTGTCTTATATCCTTGAATATATTGCATTCTTGTATGTCCTAGAGTATCAAATGCACCTGCTTTTATAAGACTTTCAATAACACGCTTATTCAAATCTTTAGAATCCATTCGCATACAATAATCCGTCAAAGATTTAAACGCACCATTTTCTTCTCGTTCTATCACCATATTAGCTACAATTCTTTTTCCAACATTTTTGATTGCAGCTAAACCAAATCTTATTTTTCCATCAATAACACTAAAATGAGGATAACCTTCGTTTATATCAGGAGGTAACAATTCTATGTCCATTTCTCGTAAATGCATTATATATGCTGCTGTCTTTCCTGAGTGATTAAGAACACTTGTGATTAGTGCAGCCATAAACTCAATCGGATAATAATATTTAAGCCAAGCTGTTTGATATGCTACTATAGCATATGCTGCAGCATGAGATTTATTAAAAGCATATTTTGCAAAATCTTCCATATCATCAAAAATTTGTTTTGCAGCCACTTCGCTAATCCCACTAGGGACACAACCACGAATATTTTCCTCTTTATTACCATATATGAAGTTTTTTCGTTCCCTATCCATTACATCAAGCTTTTTCTTTGACATAGCACGCCTAACTAAGTCAGACCGTCCTAATGTGTATCCTGCAAGATCACGTACAATCTGCATTACTTGTTCCTGGTATACAATGCAACCATATGTAGGCTTTAAAATAGGCTCTAGTTCTTTTGTTATATAGATAACTTCATCCGAATGATGTCGACCTTTTACATAATCAGGTATTGAGCTCATAGGCCCAGGTCTATATAAAGAAATCCCAGCTATAATATCCTCCATGTTTTGAGGTTTAAGTTCCTTCATGAAATTTTTCATGCCTTCACTTTCTAATTGAAAAATACCTTCCGTTTTGCCTGATGCTATTAATTCAAAAACTTTCGAATCATCATAACCTTGTTTATCTATATCAATTATATCTTTCCTTTTTTTATTAACTTCTTTTAGTGCATTTTGAATAACTGTTAATGTTCTTAATCCAAGAAAGTCCATCTTCAAAAGACCAAGTTCCTCAAGGGTATTCATTGTAAATTGAGTAGTTACTGATTCTTCATTCGAGTTTAACGGAACATAATCATATACAGGTCTATCACATATTACAACTCCTGCTGCATGAATTGAACTATGCCTTGTTAGACCTTCTAAACGCTTAGATGTATCAATAAGTTTTTTAATCTGCACATCCTCAACATATAGTTTCCCAAGTTCTTTGTTCATATTTAATGCTTTATCAATTGTCATTTTAAGCTCACTTGGAATCATTTTGGCGATTTTATCAACATCACTATAAGGAATATCCATCGCTCTTCCAACATCTCGTATAACCGCTCTAGCTGCCATTGTACCAAACGTAATAATCTGTGCAACTTTCTTTGCACCGTACTTATGTATTACATAATCGATAACTTCTTGCCGACGTTCATAACAAAAGTCAATATCAATATCTGGCATACTAACACGCTCAGGATTAAGAAATCTTTCAAAAATTAAATTATACTTTATTGGATCAATATCTGTTATTTTTAGAGAATATGACACTATGCTACCTGCTGCTGATCCTCTTCCCGGGCCTACAATAATATCTTGTTCTCTAGCATATCTAATAAAATCCCAAACAATAAGAAAATAATCTACATATCCCATATTCTCTATTGTCGTTAATTCGTAATTCAAACGTTTTTCATGAAGTTTCGAATCATCTCCATATCGTTTAACCAAACCATCTTCACATAGCTTCCTCAAATACTCAACTGCACTATATCCTTTTGGCACATCAAAAATCGGCAACTTTGTCACGCCAAATTCAAATTCAACTTGACATCTCATAGCTATTTTATGGCTATTTGCTACAGCTTCTTTATGCTCTGGAAAAAGCGTATACATTTCTTCTGGGCTCTTAATATAAAATTGCCCACCTTTGTAACGCATTCTATCTTTATCTGCAACTTTTTTATTTGTTTGAATACACAGCAATACATCGTGAGACTGGACATCCTTTTCATATGTGTAATGTGAATCATTTGTTACAACTAAGGGTATCCCTAGTTCCTTACCCATTTTAATCAATATTTCATTAACCTTTTTTTCTTCTTCATAACCATGTTTTTGTAATTCAAAGTAGTAATTATTTTCACCAAAAACCCTCTGATATTCCTTAGCAATAGCATAGGCTTCTTCTAATTGATTAGACATAATAAGTTGGGAGACATGTCCTCCTAAGCAAGCGCTTAGAGCGATAATTCCTTCTGAATATTTTTCCATCAATTCAAAATCAATTCGTGGTTTATAATAAAATCCTTCAGTAAATCCAAAGGAAACCATTTTCATTAAGTTTTCATATCCTATTTGATTTTCCGCTAATAATACAAGATGATAGTTACTAGCATCATATTTATTCTCCTTTAAACTTCTATTTCTAGGAGCTACATATACTTCACACCCTATAATTGGATGTATACCTTCTCGTTTACATGCTTTGTAAAAATCTACTACTCCATACATGACGCCATGATCGGTAATAGCAACTGAATCCATATTTAGTTCTTTAACCCTGCGAACTACTTCATTAATTTTACTAGAACCATCAAGCATACTAAATTCCGTATGTAGATGTAGATGAGTAAATGGCTGTTTCACTGTTGTCACTCCTTACAGTTATGTGAAATTTTGTAATTTATTTATAATTATAGCAACTAATATTGTACCATATCAACCATTTAAAATCTATAAATACGAAATGAATTTTTCTGTGTATTACTGTTGGAATTGTTCTTCTGTGATAAATGAAAATGTATAAAAGCAGTTGGAGGCGGGGGACGCACAGGCGCTTCGCTGTGTGCTGGGGGATGTGAGTGGGGTTAAGACGCACAGGCGCTTCGCTGTGTGCTGGGGCGAGATTGGGGGTCACCGTGCCACGGGGCACGAGTTCTTATTAAGATAAGCTGCTTGCGACTGGATGCACACCGCTAGCGGTGTGCATCCACTTGTTGCGGTCTTATGACCGCAACAAATTTTGCAAATAAAAAAGCCCGGGAAAGTGAACTTTCCAGGACTGTTTGATTTGCAAAATTGCGTCGCAATACAGCTTATCTTTTTGAGAATTGAGGTGCTTTTCTTGCGCCTTTAAGACCGTATTTTTTACGTTCTTTCATTCTTGGATCTCTTGTTAAGTATCCTGCTTTTTTAAGAGCTCCACGTAAATCTATGTCTACTTCTAAAAGTGCTCTAGAGATACCATGACGGATTGCACCGGCTTGACCTGTGTATCCTCCACCTTTTACTGTTACGATAGCGTCATACTTTGCTAATGTGTCTGTAAGTACAAGTGGTTGTTTTACTATAACCTTTAATGTTTCTAAACCGAAAAATTCTTCGATATCTCTTTTGTTGATTGTGATTTTACCAGTACCAGGTACTAAGTAAACTCTTGCTACACTACTTTTTCTACGACCTGTGCCGTAATACTTTACTTGTTGTGCCACGAGTATTCCTCCTTAATCCTATTAGTTAAAAGTAATAACTTCTGGTTGTTGTGCTTCATGCTTGTGATCTGTTCCACGATATACGCGAAGCTTAGTAAGCATTTTACGTCCTAAAATATTCTTTGGCAACATACCTTTAACAGCGTGCATTACAACCTCTTCAGGTTTGTTAATCATCATGTCTCGGTATTTAACTTCTTTAAGCCCACCTGGATGTCCAGTATGCCATCTATAAAGTTTTTGATCAAGTTTCTTACCTGTTAGTACCACTTTGTCAGCATTAATTACAATTACAAAATCACCTGTGTCAACATGTGGCGTGTAAATAGGCTTTGTTTTTCCGCTAAGTACTTTAGCTATTTCTGATGCTATACGGCCAAGTGTTTGACCTTCTGCGTCAACAATACACCATTTTCTTTCAACTGTTTCAGCATTTGGCATGAAAGTTTTCATTGGATTTCCTCCTTGTTTAATCGATATTATCTCTATGTTCTAAAATCCGGGGCGTTGGATTTTATTAGTGAACTCACATCTAGATATTATAGTACATCTTTCCTAGTGTGTCAATCTTTTTTTCTAGTATCCCATATTTTTCTTTTCTAGAACAGCTGCCACAATAGCTGTTAACGGAATAGCGCATATAAGACCAATTGTACCTGCAAGAGCCCTTACAATTTCAGTAGCAACCAAATCCATGTTTAATATATCAATATATGGAATATTATTAACCATAAATATCAAAATAAGAAATACAGATGTACCAACGTATGCTAGTATTAACGTATTTACCATTGTTCCCATAACGTCACGTCCGATATTCATACCCGATTTAAATAACTCCATTGTACTAAGCAGTGGATTAGCATCCGTGATTTCATTGATTGCTGATGCTATCGACATACATACATCCATCACTGCACCGAGAGTTCCAAGTAAAATACTAGCAAATAGTATTCCACTAATATTAAAATCCACAGGGTGATTACTGTATAATAACATTTGAGCTTCCATATTACCAAGACCCGTAAGCTTTGAGCTTTCGCTAATAAATAACGCTATAACACCTGCAATAATAACCCCACCAAAAGTTCCTGCAATTGCAGATATTGCCTTTAGGTTAAATCCTGCTACTAGAAACATAGTAACTAACGTTACTATAAAGGAAATAACGATTGAAAGAAATATTGGATTACCTCCATTAACAATTCCAATTAACATATAATAGATACCTATAATAGTAAGAATTAATGTTATTAAACTTTTGACTCCCTGAACTCCTCCTAATATTATCATCAAAACTACGAATATTCCTATAAGAAAGTAAATATCTTTATCTCTTCTAAATTCATGAATATGCGCTTTAATTTCATTTCCTGCACTATCTTTTTCAAAGAAAATATATACATCATCACCTTCTTTAATTTCAATAGTATAGGCCATAATTTCATCAATATAGTTATGTATTTCAATAATTTCGCCTTTTCGGCCCTTATTAAGTAGTTCAACTTTTGCAATTTGAACTCTTTGATTGTAATTACCTCCTGATGTTTCTATACTGTTATTTTGTTCTGAAACTAATTCAATTATTTTCCCTTTATAAAGTTCTGGTTGTTCATAAGTATCTTCAGCAGACGTAACAACAACAGATCCTACAAGTATTATACTTATCATTATAAATAGTAATATAGTTTTGATTTTCATTTTTCCACCTCTGTTATTCATTATTATAAGTCAAACCAACTAATGTTAATCCATTAGCAGGTGCTGTCTTCTTAGCTAAATTTCTATCTTTTGCTGTAATTATATCACTCATATCTTTAGCGTCATTTTTTTCTAATCCAACTTCTATTAAACTTCCTGCAATAATACGAACCATATTGTAGAGAAATCCATCACCTTTTATATCAATGTGAATATAATTTTCTTCTCTTGTTACTTGACAATTGTAAATAGTTCTTACCGTATCTTTTACAGATGTTTTTATTGAACTAAAACCAATAAAATCGTGAGTGCCAACAAATGCCTTTGCTGCTAATTGCATTTGCGTTACATTCAATTTTTTGTAATAATAGTATGCATATTTTATGTATTGTGGTAAAGGGTAATCGTTATTATATATAGTATATCTATAATGCTTAGATTTTGATGTATAACGAGGATGAAAGCTTTCTGAGACCCTTTCACAATTATGTACAACAATATCTTTTGGTAAGTGTCCATTGAAAGCTCTAGGAATTTTCCTTACTTCAATGTCTCTATTAGAAACTAAAAGTGCCACATATGAAAGTGCATGAACCCCGGAATCTGTTCTAGAACATCCAGTAATAGTAAAATTATCTCCCATAAATTTTCTTCCTGCAATCATCATTGCTTCGTGAATAGATAATCCGTTTTTTTGTATTTGCCAACCGCAGTAACTTGATCCATCGTAAGCTAATGTTAATTTATAATAATTTGTAGTTTCATGCTTTATGTTACTCATATATGCCTTTCATAATTTAGAACATTAATTTTGCACCTTGAAATAATCTACTTAACCAAATAATACCAATTAAATAGGTAATCATAAGTACATAGGTAACCCAATCACCTTTTGTATACTTAAGTTTTTTCATTTTTGTTCTTCCTACTCCACCACGATAGCACCTTGCTTCCATAGCAAGCGCTAAGTCATCTGCTCGTCTAAAAGCAGATATAAATAATGGCACTAAAAGAGGTATAAGGTTTTTAGCTTTTTTTATAAGGCCGCCCTTTTCAAATTCTGCACCTCTTGCCATTTGCGCTTTCATTATTTTATCTGTCTCTTCTAACAAAATCGGAATAAATCTAAGCGCTATTGTCATCATCATCGCAATTTCATGAGCAGGAACATGTATTTTTTCTAATGGTTTTAATAATCTTTCAATTGCATCCGTCAAATCAATTGGTGAAGTTGTTAACGTAAGTAAGGATGAACCTATAATTAACATCATCAAACGCACTGCCATTGCTACTGCCGCAATCAAACCTTCTAAAGTGATTGTTGCAAACCCTAAATCTACTAATACTGTATCCCCTAAAGTCAAAAACACATTAATAATCACAGTAAATAATACTAATATCATAATTGATTTTAGACCTTTAATCATGTAGCTAAATGGCACTTTACTAATCTTTATTACTGTTGCTAGAACAATTGCTGCAACAGCATATAGTAACAAATGTGTGCTAAAAAATAAAGATATTATAAATATAAATGTCATAGCAATCTTAGTTCTTGGATCTAGATAGTGGATTGGTGACTCAGCTGGATAGTATTGCCCTATTGTAATGTCTCTAAGCATGACTCTCACCACCTTTTAACTGTGGCAAGAGAGCTTTGAAAGCTTCTTCTATTGTTGTGATTTGCTCATCAAATATAAAACCTTTTTCTTCTAGTAAATCACACAACTTTGTCACTTGTGGGACTCCTAATCCTATGTCCTCAAGTAACTTCACTTCATTAAATACTTTGTATTTATCGCCCTCAAGAATAACCTTGCCATCATCCATTACTATGATATTATTTACGTAATTTGCAATGTCTTCCATACTATGAGATACAAGTATTATTGTTATATCAAGGCGTTTATGTAGTTTCTTGATTTCATCTAATATTTCATCTCTTCCTTCTGGGTCAAGACCCGCAGTTGGTTCATCTAGAATCAAAACCTTAGGTTCCATAGCCAAAACACCTGCAATAGCTACCCGTCTTTTTTGACCACCTGACAGTTCAAAAGGTGAAGCTTCATATATTTCTTTACCTAATCCTACTTTGTCTAAGGCTTCAATCACTCTACTATGGATTTCTTCTTCACTAAGACCCATATTAGTCGGACCAAATGCCACATCTTTAAATACTGTCATCTCAAATAGCTGATGTTCTGGATATTGAAAAACAAGTCCTATATTTTGTCTGACTTCTCTTCTGTTTGTATCCTTATGAAAAACATCTATACCTTCAATAATAACACTACCACTTTCTGGTTTTATTAACGCATTCAAATGTTGAATTAACGTTGATTTTCCTGAGCCTGTATGACCAATCAAACCAACAAATTCACCTTTTTTAATTGTAAGATTAATTCCTTTTAGAGCTTTTTTCTCATAAGGTGTACCTTTTGAATAAATATGCTCTAATTCTCTAATTTCAATTGACATAATTCTTCTACCATCTCATTCACCTTCAAAACATCCTTTGAAAGTGAAACTCCTTCATTTCTTAACAATGTAGCAAGTTCCACGATTTGTGGAACATCTAAACCTACATTTTTCATCTTATTAACCTGTACAAAAACATCTTTAGGTGTTCCCTCAAAAGAAATTTTTCCATCTTTCATTACATATATATAATCCGCATCTACTGCTTCTTCCATATAATGAGTAATCAGTATAATCGTTATATTTTCTTCTTTATTTAAATAGTGTATCGTATCAAGAACTTCACTTCGTCCTGAAGGGTCTAACATCGCTGTTGGTTCATCTAAAATAATACATTCTGGATGCATTGCTAAAACTCCGGCAATGGCAATCCTCTGCTTCTGACCGCCTGATAATTTGTTAGGAGAATGTTTTGCATATTCACTCATATCAACAGTACTAAGCGCTTTTTCAACATGAAATGCGATTTTCTCACTTGGTACTCCTAAATTTTCAGGGCCAAAAGCCACATCTTCTTCAACTATAGTGGCAATAATCTGATTATCTGGATTTTGAAATACCATACCGGCACTACTTCTAATATCCCATAGTTTAGCATCATCTTTGGTATCCATCTCTTTAACATACAAAGTTCCTTCACTTGGTAGTAAAAGGGCATTTATATGTTTCGCAAATGTGGATTTACCCGACCCATTATGTCCAATAATTGCAACAAAATCTCCTTTTTTTATATTCAATTCGACTCCATCAAGAGCTCTATGTGTATGTTCGATTTCACCAAGTTCATTTTGTACATGGTAATCAAACACTACTTTTTCTGATTTAACAAACATATTATTCCAACTTCCGTATTTAAAGGGTATATGACATACTTATTATAAGAGCATCATTATTAACTATACACATAAACATTGAATAAATCAAGTAAAAAAGACCACCCCGTAACCAGGATGATCTTCAATAATTAAACTAATTCAATAATAACTTCTAACGCTGCATCACCTTTACGTTGACCTAATTTAACGATACGTGTGTATCCGCCATTACGATCTTCATATTTTGGTGCAATGTCGTCGAATAATTTATCAATTAAGTTTACTTCTTTAACATTACGTTTTTTACCAGCATTTGAATCTGATACTTCTGTAACAGGGTAAAGAACTGATAATATTTTTCTTCTAGCATTAAGTCTAGAAGCATTATCTTTCTTAATTGTTTTTTCGATTTCTTCATATTGAGTTACTTTTTTACCATCTACTAATTCTTTAACACGTTTATTATCAGCAGTTTTCTTAGGTACTTTTTGTGTTACAGTAACTTCCGTATAATTATCTTTTTCTTTAATAGCTAATGTTATTAATTTTTCAGCAATTTTGCGAACTTCTTTAGCCTTTGGTTCCGTAGTTACAATCTTACCATTATAAATAAGATTGGTTACTTGATTACGAAGCAATGCTTTTCTTTGACTTGAAGTTCTGCCAAGTTTTCTGTGTCCAGGCATTTAATTGACCTCCTTACCAATAGTATTATTCATCATTTAGCTTAAGTTGCAAGCCAAGTTCATTAAGCTTTTGTAACACTTCTTCAAGAGACTTACGTCCAAGATTTCGCACCTTCATCATATCATCAGGTGTTCTATTTGTAAGTTCTTCAACAGTATTAATTCCAGCTCTCTTTAAACAGTTATATGAACGTACTGACAATTCTAACTCGTCAATACTCATTTCAAGAACTTTTTCTTTTTCATCATCTTCTTTTTCAACCATAACTTCAACATTTTTAGCACTTTCTGAAAGATCAATAAACAAGTTAAGGTGTTCATTAAGTACTTTTGCTGCTAAACTTACAGCTTCATCTGGTAATAAAGATCCGTTGGTCCATACTTCTAATGTTAACTTATCGAAGTCTGTAATTTTTCCAACACGTGTGTTTTCAACGACTAAGTTTACTCTCTCTACTGGTGTGTAACTAGAGTCTACAGGAATTACTCCAATAGGTTGATCTTCTGTTTTGTTTTTGTCTGCACCAACATAACCTCTACCTTTAGAAATTGTTAATTCTATGAATAATTTACTGTCAGCTCCACCGCTAAGTGTTGCAATAACTACATCTTTATTAACTATTTCAATATCTGGATCAGCTTGAATATCAGCTCCGGTTACAACACCTTCACCTTCAAACTCAATATAAGCAACTTTTGGTTCAGGACTATCTGAATTGTTCTTAATTGACAATCGCTTGATGTTAAGAATAACTTCTGTAACGTCTTCTTTGACACCAGGAATTGTAGAAAATTCATGAAGTACGCCTTCGATTTTTACGCTGCTAACCGCTGCACCAGGTAATGATGACAACATAATTCTTCTAAGTGAATTTCCTAACGTCGTTCCGAAACCTCTTTCAAGTGGCTCAACTACAAAACGACCATATCGATTATCTTCTGATATTTCAACAATATCAATTTTTGGTTTTTCAAATTCAAACACTTTATAGGACCCTCCTTTGATCTTATCTTTCTATGGATACTTATTACTTAGAGTATAACTCGATAATAAGCGTCTCATTTACAGGGATATCAATTGCTTCTCTTGCTGGAATCTCATTAACTTTGATCTGTTTGTTTTCAAGATCTACATCCATCCATTCTGGAGCAGTTCTAGAACCAGTAGATTCAATGATATCTTTAAATCTTTGAAGGTTTAGTGATTTTTCTTTAATCGTAATTACATCGCCAGCTTTTACTAAGAATGATGGGATGTTTACTTTCTTGCCATTAACTAATATATGATTATGACGCACTACTTGACGCGCTTCTGTTCTTGAACGTCCAAGTCCAGCTCTATAAACTACATTGTCAAGACGAGTTTCAAGGATGATAATTAAGTTATCACCTGTAATACCTTTTTTACCTTCTGCTGCCTCATAGTAATTATAGAATTGAGTTTCCAAAATTCCATAAATTCTTTTAGCTTTTTGTTTCTCACGTAATTGTTTGCCATACTCAGACATTTTAGAACGTCTTCTACCATGTTGCCCTGGAGCAAATGGTCTTCTATCCATTGCGCATTTACCTGTGTAGCATCTTTCGCCTTTAAGAAATAATTTTGTTCCTTCACGACGACAAAGCCTACATACTGCACCTCTATATCTTGCCATTAATCTAACACCTCCTAGCTATTAAACTCTTCTACGTTTTGGTGGACGACATCCATTATGTGGTACTGGAGTTACGTCTTTGATGCTTGTAACATCTAAGCCTGTTGCTTGCAAAGCTCTAATTGCAGCTTCTCTACCTGAACCAGGTCCTTTTACCATTACTTCAACAGTTTTAAGACCATGAATCATTGCAGCTTTTGCAGCAGCCTCAGCTGCTTGTTGCGCCGCATAAGGAGTAGATTTTCTAGAACCTTTAAAGCCTAAACCACCTGCACTAGCCCATGATAAAGCATTACCTTCGACATCAGTTAATGTGACAATTGTATTATTAAAAGTTGATTGAATGTGAGCTTGACCACGTTCAATATGCTTTTTAACGCGTTTTTTACTACTTTTTTTGGCTGTTTTTGCCATAATACGTCAAACCTCCTTACTCTATTTCTTTCTTGCTCCCGCTGTTCTACGAGGACCCTTGCGAGTTCTTGCGTTCGTCTTAGTTTTTTGTCCTCTAACAGGAAGACCTTTTCTATGACGAATTCCACGGTAACAACCGATTTCCATTAACCTTTTTATATTAAGTGCGATTTCTCTTCTAAGATCACCCTCAACTTGTTGAGTGGCTTCAATTACTTCACGTAATTTAGCAACCTCATCATCAGTTAAATCTCTAACTCTTGTTTCTGAATTGATTCCAGCTTCTTTTATAATGCGTTGTGAACTTGGACGTCCTATACCGTAGATATAAGTAAGACCAATCTCAACACGCTTCTCTCTTGGTAAGTCTACACCAGCAATACGTGCCATGTACTTTTGCACCTCCATATCAAATGATATTTAATGATTATTATCTTAGAACCAATGCTTAGTTATATTAGCAACTCATGGTTATATTAACAACTCATGGTTATATTAACAACTCATAGATTTCTCCATTACGCACAAATAGATGATTCATCGCTCTCTATCAACCACACAATATCATAAGAAATTAAAATTTCTCAAGAAGACCAAGGTCTTAAATTGCCAGTTAACTATCCTAAAAAGGAGAAAACGTGGATCACTAGTTAGTCATTAATCTACTAAAAATCAATTCAAGGCGGTGAGACTCAAATAAACTGCCTAGTATATTAATGCGATGCTTTTATGATGAACCAACCTGTGACAAGCTGTTAGATACATCCACCTTAAAAACATTAATTATAGTCATATAAATTGTTTTAAATAATTGGCCAGTTACCAATTATTAACTTTAAAAAATTTATAATCTACTATGCCGTCACAAATATATATTATAGTATACTTACATATATTTTGCAAGCTTTTTTTTATTTATTTTGCACATATATGGTTAAGGTGTATTTAACTATAAACGAACATAAAGCAAATCACCTATGTGACTCGCTTTATGATTATAGTATAATAATATTATTTTGGTGAAATCAAAAATACATATTAACCTTGACGTTGTTTATGTTTTTTATTTTCACAGATGATACGAACTTGACCGTTTCTTTTAATAACTTTACATTTTTCACACATTGGTTTTACTGATGCTCTAACTTTCATCTCGTTCGCTCCTTTCTTAAAGACCTTACTTGTCTCTCCAAATAATACGACCTTTTGTTAAATCGTATGGTGACATTTCAATAGTTACTTTGTCTCCTGGGAGAATTCTTATATAATGCATTCTTAGTTTACCACTAATGTGGGCTAAGATTTTATGACCATTTTCTAATTCAACTTGGAACATCGCATTAGGTAACTTTTCTGTAACTTTACCCTCTACTTCAATAACATCTTTCTTTGACATACTTACCTCCTTATGATTGTGGATTTGCTTCTTCAAAGTATTGACTTAAACTTTTTCTAATATCAGCATTACTTATTCGATTTTGTTTCCCAAGATTTTCCTGAAGTTCTCTATCGATATAATTAGTTGTTTGAATATGTTTATCCCTTTTTTTCTTTGGATTTTCTAAACGTCTCAGTTTACCATCACAAAGATATACAAAAGGTTTTTTATAATCTATGACAACGAAGAAATGATCTTTATCTCTTCCTGCTTTTGAAAAAACAATTTGCCCTAGTGTTATGTCTTTCATATTCAGTCACCTCTACTGATGTAGGGTTAATAGTTCATAACCCTCTTCTGTTACTAAAACAGTATTCTCATAATGAGCTGATAGAGAACCATCTTTGGTTACAACAGTCCAATCATCATCAAGTATTTCTACATCGTATTTACCACTGTTAACCATTGGTTCAATGGCAAGCACCATACCTGCTACTAATTTAGGACCTCTACCAATAGGCTTGTAGTTTGGTATTTGAGGTTCTTCATGAAGTTCCTGTCCAATACCATGTCCTACTAAATCTCTCACAATCGAATAACCGTTTGACTCAACATATTGTTGTATCGCCGCAGAGATTTGAAATAAATGATTCCCCGGTTTTACATATTTAAGTCCTTCATAGAAGCTTTGTTTCGTTATTTCAATCAATTTTATAGCATCATCGCTTGCATTACCAACAGCATAACTGCGAGCTGCATCCCCATGATAACCATCAAGATAAGCACCTATATCTAAGCTAATGATATCACCATCTTCTATTGTTCTAGCTCCTGGAATTCCATGTACGACTTCATCATTAATCGATGTACAAACCGTTGCGGGATATCCATGGTAACCTTTAAAAGAAGGTGTTGCTCCATGTTCAATAATGTATTTTTCAGCAATTTGATCTAATTCAAGGGTCGTTATTCCAACTTTTACATGTTCTGCTAATAGCTCATGTGTTTTTCCAACTAATTCCCCTGCTTTTCTCATTTTTTCTATTTCGGAGTGATTTTTTATATGGATTGCCATATATTACTCACCTAAAATTTCAACTATTTCGCTGAAAATATCCTTAATATCTTTAGTACCATCAACACTATGAAGTGTATCACGGCCTTTATAGTAGTCTATTAATGGTTGCGTTTGATCATGATAAACTTTCAGTCTTTTAAGTACTGTTTCAGGCTCATCATCAGAACGTAACACTAATTTACTACCACAAGTATCGCATATACCATCTTGCTTAGGCTTTAAGTTTGTTAAGTGATATGTTTCACCACAATTAACACAAGCTCTTCTACCTGACATACGGCGAACGATGTTTTTATCAGGCACATCAACATCAATAGCAAAGTTAATACCTGAATTTATTTTTTCTAAAGTCTCAGTTAAGCTTTCAGCTTGAGGAATTGTACGTGGAAAACCATCTAATACAAAACCTTTCATAGCATCTTCTTGGCTAAGACGATCTGCAACTAGCTCTAATACTAATTCATCAGGTACAAGTAATCCTTGATCCATGAATGATTTAGCTTTTTTACCAAGTTCAGTTTCATTCTTTATATTTGCTCTAAAGATATCACCTGTTGAAATATGAGGAATACTATACTTAGCAGCCAAGCGCTTTGCTTGAGTTCCTTTACCTGCACCAGGTGCACCTAACATGATTAATTTCATTTTTTCACTCCTAACTCCTGCAATAGCGAGCTTTAATGCCTCCACACGGAAGCATTAAAGCACTATTTATAAGTTTCTATAACTGGTTAAGATACCATAAACTATTATGAATTAAGAAAACCTTTATAATGTCTAACTACAAGTTGAGACTCGATTTGCTTAAACGTATCAAGTGCAACACCTACTACGATAATAAGTGATGTACCACCAAAGTTAATCTGAATACCTGTAATGAACGAAATAATTATTGGTGCCAAAGCAATTAAGCCTAAGATTGTACCACCTATAAATACCATTCTATTAAGGATGCTTGATAAATAATCTACTGTTGGACGTCCTGGGCGAATACCTAGAATGAAACCACCATTTTTCTTCAAATTATTTGCAACTTCAAAAGGATTAAAAATAATCGCTGTATAGAAGTATGCAAATCCAATTACAAGTACAAAATAAACCAATGCACCAGCGCCATAATTTCCTCTAATATCATAATAGTTTATCCAATTAAGAACTGTTTGCCACCATCCTGAAGGATCGCCTGGGATAAAACTAGTAATAATTGAAGGAAATTGAAGTATTGATGATGCAAAAATTACGGGGATAACACCTGCCATATTTACCTTTAAAGGAATATGAGTTGATTGTCCACCATATACTTTTCTTCCTTGTACTCTCTTAGCATATTGTACGTTTATACGTCTTTCACCAAGTTGAATCATAACAACCACAATAATCATAGTCAAAAACAATAATAAAATAGCTATTATTTGAATATAATTACCTTGTCTAAAGTTGTCAATTACCATTGTAAATCCAGTAGGGATTCTTGATACAATGTTAACAACGATAATTAATGAAATACCGTTTCCAATACCGTTTTCAGTAATTCTTTCACCAATCCACATAAGAAATGCAGTTCCTGCGGTCATTGCACCAACAGCAACGATTACTGAGAATATATCGTAACTAATAAACATGCTTTTTAAGCTAATTGAAATTGCTGTTGCTTGAATTACTGCAAGACCAATAGTTAAGTAACGAGTAATTTTAGCAATTTTTTTACGTCCGTCTTCTCCTTCTTTTTGCATTTCCTCTAATGCTGGAATTGCAATTGTAAGAAGATTCATAATGATACTTGAGTTAATGTAAGGTACGATACCTAATGCAAATAATGTCATTTGTTGGAATGCTCCACCTGAAAAGGCATCAAGCATTCCTAACATATCTAAATCATTTTTTGCAAATAATTCCTGAAGTAACGCATTGTCTATACCTGGAATTGGTACCGCCGCACCAATACGGATTACTACGAACATTAATAATGTAAATATTATTCTTTTTCTTAGATCCTCTACTTTAAATGCGTCTCTAAGTGTTCCAAACACCTAAATCACCTCAGCCTTCCCGCCAGCTTCTTCGATTTTTATAATCGCTGATTTACTAAAAGCATTTGCTTTTACTGTAAGTTTTTTTGTTAACTCGCCATTTCCTAAGATTTTAACACCATCTTTTGGATTGCTTATTAAACCTGTAGCGATCATTTTCTCTACGTCAACTGTTAATCCAGCTCTATATCTATTTAATGTATCTACGTTAATACCAACGATTTCCTTGCTATTTCTACAAGTAAAACCACGTTTTGGTAAACGTCTGTATAAAGGCATTTGTCCACCTTCAAAACCCGGTCTAACTCCACCGCCTGAACGAGACTTTTGTCCATCTTGTCCACGACCGGCAGTTTTACCGTTTCCTGAACCATGTCCACGTCCTTTTCTCCACTTTTTACCTGTTGAACCATCAGCAGGCTTTAATTGTGATAAATTCACGATTCTTGCACCTCCTTAAGTTATTAAACTTCTTCAACTTTTACTAAATGACTAATTTGGGTAACCATACCTCTGATAGCTGCATTGTCTTTTTGAGTAACTGTTTTGCTAAGTTTTGTTAAGCCTAACGCCTCAGCTGTTCTGACATGCTTAGGCTTAGCACCAATAGTTGACTTTACTAATGTAATCTTTAATTCTGCCATTGTGCTACCTCCTAATCTAAAATTTCGCTAACAGATTTGCCGCGCTTTGCAGCAACTTGCTCTGGTGTAACAAGTGACGCCAAACCTTTAACAGTAGCTGCTACAACATTATTCTTGTTGTTTGAGCCTAATGACTTGGTTCTAATATTCTTTACTCCTGCTAATTCAAGTACCGCACGAGCTGGTCCACCAGCTATAACACCAGTACCTTCCGAAGCTCTTTTAAGAAGTACTTGAGCACTTCCAAACTTTCCTAAAAAGTCATGTGGAATACTAGAATTTTCATCTAATGGTACTTTAATTAAATTTTTCTTAGCATCTTGAATACCTTTACGGATAGCATCTGGAATTTCAGTTGCTTTACCTACTCCGGCACCAACATGACCGTTTTTATCACCAACAACAACTAAAGCTGCAAATCTGAAGTTACGTCCACCTTTAACAACTTTTGTTACACGACGTATAGTAACTACTTGTTCTTCAAGCTCTAAACTGTTGGCATCTATTAAATTTCTTCTCATAGTTTTGCCTCCTTTAGAATTTTAATCCTGTTTTTCTTGCAGCATCAGCTAATGCTTGTACTTTACCATGGTATACATAGCCACCACGATCAAATACAATAGTTTCAATTCCTAAATCTATTGCTTTTTTAGCGATTGCTTCCCCAACAACTGTAGCAGCAGCTACATCGTTAGACTTTTCTAATCCTAATGTTTTAGAAGAAGCAGCACATAATGTGTGACCTTTAAGATCATCGATTATTTGAGCATAGATGTGATTATTACTTCTGTAAACAGCTAGACGAGGTCTTATCGCTGTACCAGAAAATCTATTTCTTAGTTTAATGTGTTTTTTAACACGTACACTTGTTCTTGATGCTTTTTTAATCATTCGGATTCACCCCTTTTCTATTTACCAGTTTTTCCTTCTTTACGACGGATAATTTCATCAGAATATTTAACACCTTTACCTTTATATGGCTCTGGTGGTCTCTTGAATCTAATTTCAGCCGCGTATTGGCCTACTTTTTCTTTGCTGATTCCTGAAACAATAATTTTGTTTCCCTCAACTTTTGATTCAATACCTTCTGGATCTTCCATCTCAACTGGGTGGGAATATCCTAAGCTTAGTACAAGTTTTTTTCCTTGTTTATTCGCCTTGTAACCAACTCCGTTGATTTCAAGAGTTTTTGAATAACCTTTTGTAACACCTTCAATCATATTAAATATAAGTGTTCTTGTAAGGCCATGTAATGCTTTCATTTTTTTAAGATCGCTTGGGCGAGTTACTTTAATAGTAGTTCCCTCAACTTCAACCTTCATTTCAGGCACTAAAGTTCTCTCTAGAGTTCCTTTAGGACCTTTTACTGTAATGTGATTATTATCTGATAATTTCACTTCTACACCTGCTAGTATTTCAACAGGTAAACGTCCGATTCTTGACATTTTATTTCCTCCTTCGGTTCAATTAGGACTATCTCCTGATCAGCCTTCCTATGTAAGCAATCTTCTTTATCAAGAATACTTAAGAAGTTTCTGTCATTGTGGGATAATCATTTCACCTTAATTTAATTACCAAACAAATGCAATAACTTCTCCACCAACTTGAAGCTTTCTAGCCTCTCTGTCAGTGATAACACCTTTGTTTGTTGATATAATTGCTGTTCCAAGACCACCTAATACTTTAGGAAGTTCATCTTTACCAGCATAAATACGTAAACCAGGCTTTGATATTCTCTTAATTCCTGCGATTACCTTATCATTTTTTGTTGCCCCATATTTAAGTTCAACTTTGATGTTTGTAAAGTCTCCAGCTTTAACCAACTTAAAACCTTTAATATAACCTTCGTTTACTAAAATTTCTATGATAGATATTTTCACTTTTGACGTTGGTACTTCTACAAAATCATGTTTAGCAGTATTACCGTTTCTGATTCTAGTAAGCATATCTGCAATTGGATCACTCATTGACATAATGTGTTACCTCCTTCCTAAATTTTACCAACTAGCCTTTCTGATACCAGGGAGTTGACCTTTGTATGCTAATTCACGGAAGCATACTCTACAAATTCCGTATTTTCTTAAAACTGAATGTGGACGTCCACATATTCTACAACGAGTATAAGCTCTTGTTGAAAACTTAGGCTTACGTTGTTGTTTAACTTTCATGGATGTTTTAGCCATCTTGTTCCTCCTTATTACTTCTTAAACGGCATACCGAATTGAGTTAATAATTCACGTGCTTCTTCATCAGTATTTGCAGTAGTTACAAAAATAATGTCCATACCTCTGATTTTATCAATCTTATCATATTGGATCTCCGGGAAAATAATTTGCTCTTTAATACCTAGAGCGTAGTTTCCTCTACCATCAAATGAATTAGGATTAATACCTCTAAAGTCACGTACACGAGGTAACGCAAGATTTACTAATCTGTCTAAGAATTCGTACATTTTCTTGCCTCTCAAAGTAACTTTACAGCCAATGTCCATGCCTTCTCTTAGTTTAAATACAGCAACAGATTTCTTTGCTTTAGTGATTAATGGTTTTTGACCTACAATTTTAGCAAGATCTGCAACTGCATAGTCAAGAATTTTAGCATTGTCTTTAGCTTCTCCAACACCCATATTGACTACAATCTTTTCGATTTTAGGCACTTGCATAACACTTGTATATTCAAACTTTTTCATCATTGCTTCTTTAATATCAGTATTATATGTTTCAATAAGTCTACTCACTTAGGTAACCTCCTTTCCTGCGATTATTTATCAATTACTTCGCCTGTTGTCTTAGCAACTCTTTTGCGAAGGCTTTTTGTTTTGCCATTACGTTCAACTTGTTCTACTTTGATTCCAAGTTTTGTGGGTTTCCCCTTGTGAATGTACATAACATTTGATGCATCAAGAAAAGCTTCCTGGTGCATAATACCACCTTGTTGATTTGCAGCACTTGGTTTAGCATGCTTAGTAGCCATGTTAGCACCTTGTACTAATACTCTATTATTCTTACGGTCTACTTCTACAATCTTGCCTTCTTTGCCTTTATCTTTACCAGTAGTAATGATAACTGTATCGCCTTTTTTAAGTTTAGTCGTCATCAGGCACCTCCTATAATACTTCTGGAGCAAGTGAAAGAATTTTCATAAATTTCTTTTCACGCAGCTCTCTTGCAACAGGTCCAAAAATACGTGTACCCTTTGGTGTCATATCTTCTTTAAGGATAACTGCTGCGTTTTGATCGAATTTGATATATGAACCGTCCTTACGACGAATCTCTTTAACTGTTCTTACAACTACTGCTCTAATTACTTCACCTTTTTTAACAACGCCACCTGGTGTTGCATCTTTAATGGTAGCAACTATAACGTCACCAACAGCTGCATATCTTCTAGTTGAACCACCTAAAACACGAATACAAAGAAGCTCTTTAGCACCAGTGTTGTCGGCAACTCTAAGTCTTGACTCTTGTTGAATCATACTTATAACCTCCTTTGAATCTATTTAGCTTTATTTACGATTTCAATCAAACGCCATCTCTTGTCTTTAGATAAAGGTCTACATTCCATAACCTTTACTTCGTCTCCGATTTGGCACTCGTTGTTTTCGTCATGAGCTTTTAATTTATAAGTTCTTTTAATTATTTTTCCATATAATGGATGCTTAACTGTACTTACAACTTCTACAGTAATTGTTTTTTCCATTTTATTGCTAGATACTCGTCCCACGCGAGTTTTTCTAAGATTTCTTTCTGACATGATATTGCCTCCCTTCTTAGATTACTACTTAGCTGTTAATTGTTCAGTGATAACCGTTTGAATTCTTGCAATGTTTTTACGAACGTCAGTAATACGTGCCGTATTGTTTAATTGGTTCGTAGCATTCTGAAATCTAAGGTTGAACAATTCTTTCTTAGCTGTAACTAATTCTTCTTGTAATTCACCTGCTGATTTATTTCTTAATTCTTCTAATTCTTTTGTTAATTTCACTATTGTTCACCGCCTTCTAAATCTGCTTTAGAAACGACTCTACATTTAACTGGCAACTTATGTACCGCAAGTCTAAGCGCTTCTCTAGCCACTTCTTCAGATACTCCAGCAACTTCAAACATAACGCGACCTGGTTTTACAACAGCCACCCAATACTCCGGAGAACCTTTACCAGAACCCATTCGAGTTTCAGCTGGTTTTGTAGTTACAGGCTTATCTGGGAATATTTTGATCCAAACATTACCACCACGCTTCATGTAACGTGTCATTGCGATACGAGCTGCTTCGATTTGATTTGACTTAATCCAAGCTGGCTCCATAGCTACAATACCGAAGTCACCTAAAACCAATTTATTTCCACGTAACGCTTTGCCTTTCATACGTCCACGGAACTGCTTACGTCTTTTTACTCTTTTTGGCATTAACATAATTATTTTCTCCCCTCAATTTTTTTAGTTGGAAGAACTTCACCTAGATAAATCCATACTTTTACTCCGACTTTACCATAAGTTGTATTTGCTTCAGCAAATCCATAATTAATATCTGCTCTAAGTGTTTGTAGTGGGATGTTTCCTTCTGAGTAAGTCTCAGTTCTTGCCATCTCAGCTCCACCTAAGCGTCCTGAACATGTAACTTTGACACCTTTTACACCGGACTTCATTGCTCTACCCATAACTTGTTTCATAGCTCTTCTAAAAGATACTCGATTTTCAAGTTGTAATGCAATGTTTTCTGATATTAATTGTGCGTCTTTTTCAGGTCTCTTAACTTCTTTAATGTTAATAATAACTTTTGATTTAGTCATAGCTTGTACTTCTTTACGAAGTGCTTCTATAGCTGAACCACCTTTACCAATTACGATACCTGGTTTAGCTGTGTGTATATCCATTTTCATTCTCTCTGAAGCTCTTTCGATTTCAATCTTAGAGATACCAGCTTGGTATAATTTCTTCTTTAAGAATTTTCTAATTCCATAATCTTCAACTAAGTAATCTGCGTAGTCCTTCTCAGCATACCATTTTGAATCCCAGTCTTTGATAACGCCGACTCTTAAGCCGTGAGGATTAACTTTTTGACCCATGCTTAACCTCCTTTTTTTATCTTTCGTCTAAGATAATTGTAATGTGACTTGATTTCTTTTCTATTCTAAAAGCTCTACCTTGAGCTCTTGGTCTAATTCTCTTCATTGTAGGTCCTTTGCCAACAAAGCACTCTGCAATGTAAAGGTTAGATGTATCAAGATTGTTATTATTCTCAGCGTTTGCAATTGCTGATTTTAATACTTTCTCTATTACTCTCGCACCTTTTCTAGGTGTGTAAGCTAATATACCAATTGCTGCTGCAACATCCTTACCTTTAACTGTATCTAAAACTTGTTTAGCTTTAGTTTGAGATACACGTGCGTAAGAGACTTTAGCTTTAGGTCTTGTATCTTTGTTCTTAATGTTTCTTTCTGCTTTTATCTGACTTCTGTGTCCTTTAGCCATTTTTTATAGCCTCCTTTCGCCTATCTTTTTGATTTCTTTTCGTCTCTGCCATGACCTCTATAAGTACGAGTCATAACAAATTCACCAAGTTTGTGTCCAACCATATCTTCACTAATATATACTGGAACATGTTTTCTACCATCATGAACTGCGATAGTATGTCCAACCATTTGTGGGAAGATTGTAGAACGTCTTGACCAAGTTTTAATTACTTGTTTATCGCCACTTTCGTTTAAAGCTTCTACTTTTTTGAGTAGATGATCATCAGCGAAAGGTCCTTTTTTCAATGAACGTGCCATTTGGATATCCTCCTTCTACTTGTTTCCATCGCGTCTTCTTACGATGTATTTGTTTGAATGCTTGTTCTTCTTACGAGTCTTGTAACCAAGTGCAGGTTTACCCCAAGGAGTCATTGGACTTGGACGACCGATAGAAGTTCTACCTTCACCACCACCATGTGGGTGATCATTAGGGTTCATTACAGAACCACGTACAGTTGGGCGAATACCCATATGTCGCTTACGTCCTGCTTTACCAATGGTAATAAGTTCATGATCTGTGTTACCAACTTGACCCATTGTAGCTCTACATTCAATAGGAACTTGTCTCATTTCACCTGATGGTAAACGAAGTGTTGCAAATTTACCTTCTTTAGCCATTAATTGAGCAACATTACCTGCCGCACGTACTAATTGACCACCTTTACCAGGTTTCATTTCAATGTTATGAATACTTGAACCTACTGGAATGTTTAAAAGTGGTAATGTGTTACCAACTTTAACCTCAGCTTCAGGTCCGTTCATTAACTTATCTCCAACTTTTAGTCCGTTAGGAGCTAAGATGTACTTTTTCTCACCATCAGCATATACGATTAATGCAATGTTAGCTGATCTGTTAGGATCGTACTCGATAGCAGTAACTTTTGCTGGAATACCATCTTTGATTCTCTTGAAATCGATGATTCTATATTTAATCTTATGTCCACCACCACGATGTCTTACTGTAATTTTACCTTGATTATTACGACCAGAATGTTTCTTAAGACTTACTGTCAATGATTTCTCAGGAGTTTTTTTAGTAACTTCTTCGAAAGTTGATGAAGTCATATGTCTTCTGGAAGGTGTATAAGGGTTATATTTTCTAATACCCATTATGCCACTCCTTTCTCAACTGTTCTACCACACTACCTAGTGTGTCATTTATTGTCCGCAAATGAATGCGATATTTAACATGTTGCAGTCTTAGTCTTAAACTAAGCTGTTTTATTAAGCTGTCACACTATCTTTTATTACATACCTTCGAAGAATTCAATATCTTTGCTTTCTTCAGTTAATGTTACGATAGCCTTTTTAAACTTTGAAGTTTTACCTGAAGTAACACCACGTCGTTTAGTTTTACCAGCTTGATTCATAGTATTTACTTTTTTAACTTTTGTTCCATTAAACATTTTTTCTACTGCTTCTCTTATTTGTACCTTAGTAGCTTCTGGATGAACTTTGAAAGTATATTTCTTTTCAGCCATTACTTCCATGCTTTTCTCTGTAATTACAGGTTTAAGTAGTACATCATAGTAAGAAAGGTTTGCCATTATGCGTACACCTCCTCGATCATTGCTACAGCATCTTTTGTTACAATACATGTCTCATACTTAAGTATGTCATACACATTAATTGTATTAGTTAACGCCATCTTAACACCTTGAATATTTCTTGTAGATAATTCTACATTAGCGTCATTTTTATCGATAACTATTAACGCTTTTTTTATTTTAAGGTTATTAAGTACATTTATCATGTTCTTAGTTTTGATTTCATCGAATTTTAATTCATCTACTACTACAAATTTCGCATCAGCAACTTTTGCAGTTAATGCAGATTTAAGAGCAATTCTTCTCTCTTTTTTATTCATTTTCTTAGTGTAGTCACGTGGTTTTGGTGCGAATACTACTCCACCACCAGCCCATTGCGGGGATCTGATTGAACCGTGACGAGCACGTCCTGTTCCTTTTTGTCTCCATGGTTTAGCTCCACCACCTCTTACTTCTCCACGTGTTAAAGCACTTTGAGTACCTTGACGCTTATTAGCAAGTTGTGTAACTACGGCTCTATGTAATAAATGCTCATTGACTGGAGCGCCAAATATAGCATCGCTTAATTCAAGTTCTTCAACTTGTTGTCCTTGCATATTTAAAACAGCAACTTTAGCCATTAGTATTCCTCCTTCCTGAAAGCTTAGGCCTTAACGGCGTCTCTCACTGTAACGATAGATTTTCTTGGTCCTGGTACTGCACCTTTAACAAGAATAAGGTTGTTTTCCACGTCAACTCTTACGACTTCAAGATTTTGAATCGTAACTGCTTCAGCTCCCATATGTCCTGCAAGTTTCTTACCTTTGAATACTTTTCCTGGATAAGATGCGTTACCCATTGAACCAGCTTGTCTATGGTATTTGGAACCATGTGACATAGGACCTCTTGATTGATTATGTCTCTTGATAGCACCTTGGTAACCTTTACCTTTAGATGTACCGGAAACGTCAATTTTGTCCCCTGCTTCAAATACGTCCGCTTTGATCTCTTGACCAATTACGTATTCTTCTGAATTTTCAAGTCTGAATTCTTTAACAAATCTCTTAAAGCTAACTCCAGCTTTTTCAAAATGTCCTTGTTCAGGCTTAGTAGTGTGTTTTTCCTTCTTGTCGGTAAATCCGACTTGAACTGCACTGTAACCGTCGTTATCCATTGTCTTAACTTGTGTTACTGTGCATGGGCCAGCTTTCAACACTGTTACTGGCACTAATGAACCGTCTTCCACAAATATTTGTGTCATACCGATTTTTCTAGCAATTAATGCTTTCTTCATTCTTGCACCTCCTGATTTTCTACAGCGGAATACTTACGCATTCATTCTAGACGGGTGTAAGTTACCTACGTCTATTTTTACTGTGTTCATTACTTTACATCAACTTTGATATCCACACCTGCTGGTAGCTCTAAACGCATAAGTGCATCTACAGTTTTAGCTGTTGGCATATTGATATCAATTAATCTTTTGTGAGTTCTTCTTTCGAATTGCTCTCTTGAATCTTTGTACTTATGTACCGCTCTAAGAATTGTAATAATTTCTTTCTTAGTAGGTAGTGGAATAGGTCCGCTTACCTTTGCCCCAGTCTTCTTCGCAGTTTCAATAATCTTTGTTGAAGATTGGTCTATTAATTTGTGGTCATAAGCTTTTAAACTGATTCTCATTTTTTGAGTTGCCATAAAAAAAGTCGCCTCCTTTTCGTACTTGTTGTACGACAAGTGGTGACTGTACATCTTGCCTGGCGTATCGCATGATACCCACAGGTAAAACTTTTTAATCTTAAAATGATTAATTGTACAGTGATCTTGTCGTCTTGTTTCGTGAACTAGACTTGCTCAGCTAGAAAACCCGCTAATATACCGCTATTAGCAGCAACCTCTAACTTCTCTGCTCTCTGGTCACAGCTCCACTATTATACTACAGTCACCAAGCAATTGCAACCCCTTTTTTAAAACTTTTTTCACCCCATGAAATCAC
>JAOZKH010000026.1 GCA_029935405.1 Vallitaleaceae bacterium
ACATACATACATACATACATACATACATACATACATACATACATACATACATATAAAATAAGTTGATTGGAGCGAAAAATGTTTTTGGAAATTCTGACACATAAAAATATTGGTAAAAAGTTAATATCTATTGTGTTGCTACTTAGCTTAAGTAGCGTTTTGGGATGTTCAAAATCAAATGAAGAGCAAAATAATGGGCAAAGTTATTTAGTGAAAGTCAACGATCATCTTGTATATGAAAATGAAGTAATGATTTACGTGAATAAAGTTACTAGAGAATTTGAAGAAATTGGTGGAAAAAATGTATGGGAATTTGAAGACTTTAGTGGAGGGAAAAGCGCTATAGAAGTAGCTAAAGAAGCAGTGATAGATAATATTGTACGTATAAAAGTGCTTAAGGATAAATCGAATGAATTAAATCTTACATTGAATAAAGATGAAATAAGTGTAGTTAATGAAGAAGCAATAGAATATCTAAGCAGTATAAGCGATGCATTTAAAGAGGTTAATAATGTCGAATTAGAAATTATGATTAAGGTTTTTTCTGAATTTGCAATTGCTAATAAGGTAATGTCTCAAGTGACAGATGAATTTAACCCTGCATCAGATGAAATAATAGCAAGAATGAATGAAAACGAAGAGTACAGTAACTTAAAGGGAACTAATATTACAGAATTATTAACAGAGATATATGTGGAGCATATTCTATTTACTATAAGAGAAAAAGACCAAAGTGGTGAGTATGTTACATTGACAGAAGATGAAAAATCTATAAAATACAATAAGGTAGAGATGGTTTTGCAATTGGCTATTGATGGAGTGGAATTTGATACGTTAATGAATCAGTATTCGGAGGAAATTTTTCCAGAAGAGCTAGAAGATAATGGAATATATCAATTTTCAAAAGCTTTGTTACCAGAGGAGTTTAAAGAAGAATTGATGTTTCTTGATAAAAATGAAATCAGTAATATCGTAGAAAGTGAATTAGGATATCATATTTTTAGGGTGAAAGATATTGTTGTACCTACAGATGAAGAAATTAAAATTTTTAATGATAAATTTATTTTGTTTGAAGAGGATTTAAGAAAAACTATTATTCAACAACTAAAAGAAGAAGCGTTTAATCGTTTATATAATGAGTGGAAAAAAAGTGTTGATATATCTATAGATAGAGAAGTTTGGGAAATAATTGATTTGAAAATTTAAAGTAAGGATGTGTAAATGGATATTTATAACAATATTAAAGGAAAGTTGTTTTTAAGTGAGAATGCAAAGTTATTTGACACGAGAGAATATTTGATTAAGACATTTATTGCAGTACTTATTGCAGCATATGTTGGTTCGGTAAGCGAGTATGTAAGCAAGGATATGATATCAGTATTATTTGGTATGATGTTAACGTTAGAACCTGTGAATATGGCAGGTATTAGAAGTGGACTGTCGCAGATTGAAGCAACGATTATTGGTGCAGTTGTTACAGGAATCGTTCTTGCGATTTTTGGCTATGGTATATTGTCAACGGCAATAGGAATTACGTTAACACTATATGTATGTATGCTGATCAACTGGAGAGAATTAATGATTGTAGCAGTTTTCACTGCAATTTACATGACACAGTATGTTCAGTTTGATGCATTAGGTAATCAAAGTAGTATTGAAACATTCAAATTAAGATTAGTAGCACTAGGAATAGGTGTATTAATTGCATTTATAGTTAACTTCCTATTTAGCTTGATTGGATATAAACGAATGGTCAACAAGAGAATTCACTTTGTTTCAAAAGAGTTGTATGAATTATCCATTAATATAAATGATGCACTTGTGCATAAGGATAAAGAAAAAATTGCAGAAGCAATGCTTAAACTCCCCTTATTATTTAAAAATATTGATTGGGTGACAGGAACTTTATCAGATGTTAAAAAGGATCAAAGACGTTTTAAGATTGTATATAGACATTTTGATGCGAAAGTTTTCTTGGAATATGTAATTGCACTAAGGGGCATTACTCATGTAATGTATGATTTGTGTCATAGAATAAGTTTTAGTACAGAACCATATTTTGAAGAAGGATTTGTTGCATCCTTTGAGGAAAGACTAGAATATTTTAAAGCCTTGAAAGATGGGTTTGATAATGATAAAAATGTGCCAGTTACTAACTGGATAAAATCTGACTATCCATGGTTAAACCATTATACAAGTGCTATTGAGAAATTGAACAGTAGTATTTAAAAAACATCGATTATGAAAGGTAGGTTATTATGTATAAAAATTATATTTTTGATCTTTATGGTACTTTAGTCGACATACATACAAATGAAGAAAAAGATGAATTATGGAAAAAAATGAGTATTTTTTATAGCTTCTACGGAGCAAAATATGATTCGCATGATTTGAAAGCAAAATATAATAAATATTACAAGAAAATGGTTGAAGTTTCAGGAGAACCTGAAGTGATTGAAATTGATTTGGAAGATGTATTTTTCCAGTTGTTTCAAAAAAAGGGAGTTAAGCCTAAGAAAAAAGTTGTACGTGAGGCAGCAAGGACATTTAGACTTATCAGTCTTGAAAGACTTGAGCTATATCCTTATGCAATGAATGTGCTTAAGGAACTAAAAGAAAAAGACAAAAAATTATATTTACTAACAAATGCACAAGCTTGTTTTACAAGAAACGAATTAGTAGCATTAGGTCTTGATGAAATGTTTGACGGTATTTATATCAGCTCTGAAGTAGGTATAAAAAAACCTGCAAAGGCAGCATTTAATTCGATTATTAGTGATAATAAATTAGACTTAAAGAAAACAGTTATGATCGGAAATGATTATTCAACGGATATTGTGGGCGCTAACATTATTGGAATGGATAGTATTTATATCAAATCGAATAATGTCAATGAAATAGATCAAAAAATATCCTGTAAATTCACAATAAAGTCAGGCGATTTAAGAGAGATAATAGAAGCTACAATTAAATAAAGGAGTATATAATGGAAGGGAAATTATATAGTAACAACATAATTAAGGGGATAAGAGTTGGATTAATTGCATTTCTCATATGTTTCTTTGTTGTGGCAGTTATTAGCGGAATAATAAATTACGGGTTTATGGAGGAGATTAATAGAATTCTCAACGGTTCTCTTAGTCAGGAACCTAAACCGACAATAAGTTCAATGTTATTGATTATTTCTATTATGTTAAATGTATCAGTATTTAACAATGGTGGAGTATTAGAAAATGGTCGAAATATGCATCTTGGTCTTTTAATATTTATCGCATTACCAGTTATTGCATTTATCATTGCTGATAGAAATAGTAATAAGTCAAAACACTTTAATTTAGGCGATATGATAGAGTATTTTGTGTCAAGTGTAACATATAGCATTATACTATTTGTATTTTCATATATTGCTAGGGGAGAACTTTTAGGCCTTGAAATTGATTTTACTAATTCAATGAATCTTGTGATGACAATAGTGATATTGATGTGTGTACAGGTATTTATAGGACTTAATTATAATAAAAATTTCATTTCAGGTGTTGATAAAACTAGATTTATACTACGAGTCCTTTTAGGAATAGGATGTGTAGGTGGTGGAATAGGAATGTTGGTGTTAGGATATCGTTATTTAGGCAGTATTGTAATAACGATAATTGGCACAATTATCGTATTACCTAATATAGCAGTATATATTATGTTCACTTTTATGGGTGCATCGATTGAATTTGGAGATCAGTTACAAACTTTGATGAGTCAGTTTGGAGTTGATATGAGTTTTACAGTATTACCTTTGCCGATTAGAGTTATCATGATAATATTATTTTTTGGTTTGGTAATGTTTAGTGTATGGCAATTAAAAAAGGAAAATTATATCAAAACCATAGCTTATTTTGGTTTGAGTTTTAGTACGATTTCTTTTGTGTTTGCATATAGTACTAGAATGAACATTGGATTTGTTAAAAACTTGTTGGACGTTCAATTTGGGATAAACTATATGTTTTCATTTTTTATGCCACTTGGAATTATATTTTTAGCAGGTATTCTTGTAGGGTTAATCAGATATTTAAAAAAAGAATTGAAGAATTAATAATCACAGGATCTGTTGTACAAGCAGGTTTTTATATTGAGAAAAAGTAAAATGTGTGACTAAAATCGCCATAAAATAAGAAAGTGCAGGCATATGACGCTTGTGGGAGTGCTAATCCCAATTGCTTCAAGGACTAATATACTAAACCTTCGGTTTGAGAATATTAATCCTAGAATCAATCCGGATCAGAGTCCCATTACGTCATCATATGCCTACACTTTCTTCTTACGTTCAGTCACAACAGCCACTTTCATTAAAATACTTGAATCACGTCTGTTACACCAGGAACTTGTTCTACTAGTACAGTTTGAATAAAGTTTTTAAGTGTCATGGTTGACATGGGGCAACCACCACATGCACCTAATAATTTCAGCGAAACAACACCGTGTTCGTCTACTCCGATAAATTGTACATCACCGCCATCTCTTTGAAGGGCAGGTCTAACTTGTTCTAATGCAGCTAAGATTTTTTCTTCCATTATTAACTCCTTTTGTTTTGATATTTCTTATAATAATGCCTAAAAGAACATTTGTCAATATATCCGAGTAAAAAAGTAGGAATTAATTATAAATTGAATAAAAAAATATTAAATTGAATAAAAAAGTAGAAATTAATATATTTATTATAGTTTAATTTATCTCTCTTAGATGATATAATAAGATGTGTTTTTGATTAAAAATTATGAAATAATTGAGATATGTTGGAAGGAGCAAAAAATGTACGATATTATTATTGTTGGAGCAGGTGCAGCTGGAGTTTTCTGTGCGTATGAATTAATGAAGACTAATCCAGATAAAAAGGTGCTAATGTTAGAAAAAGGTTTGCCTCTTGATAAGCGTTCATGCCCAAAAAAAACAAAGGGAGTTAAAGAATGTAAATGTAAAACATGTTCCATAATGGAAGGATTTTATGGTGCTGGTGGTTTTTCAGATGGAAAATATAATATTACCAATAATTTTGGTGGTGATTTATTTCGATATATAGGTTATGACGAAGCTATAGAATTAATGTGGGAAGTTGATAGAATTAATCTTTCAATGGGAGGAGAAGAAGCAAAGTTGTATTCAACTGGAACAAGTGATTTGAAACGTATTGCATTACGTCATGATCTGCATTTATTAGATGCGAAAGTTCGTCATCTTGGTACTGATAGAAATTTTTTTATAGCATCAAATATGTATGATTATATCAAAGATAAAATGGAAATTAAGTTTTTGACTGAAGTAACAGAGTTAGAAAAAAAGGATGAGAATTTTTTAGTAGCAACTAATAAAGAAACTTTTGAATGTAAAAAACTTGTAGTTGCCACTGGTCGTACAGGTTCAAAGTGGATTGGAACCGTATGTGAGAAGTTCGATATTCCTACGACAAATAATAGAGTCGATATAGGTGTACGTGTCGAACTTCCAGCACTTGTGTTTAAACATATAACAGATGAAGTTTATGAAAGTAAAATCGTATATAAAACTCAAAAGTATAATGATATGGTTCGAACGTTTTGTATGAATCCATATGGTGAGGTGGTTACAGAAAATTATGGTGATATTGTAACGGTAAACGGTCATAGTTATGCCGATCCAAAACTACATTCAGACAATACAAATTTTGCATTATTAGTATCTAATAAATTTACTGAACCCTTTAAGAACAGTAATGAATATGGTGAGTCTATTGCTAAACTTAGCAACATGTTAGGTGGCGGTGTGTTAATGCAAAGGTTTGGCGACTTAATAAAAGGACGAAGAAGTAATGAACGTCGAATGAAGAAATGCTTTACAAAGCCGACAATGCATGCTACCCCTGGTGACTTAAGTTTAGTTATTCCTAAAAGGCAGCTAGATGATATTATCGAAATGATCTATGCTTTAGATAAAATTGCTCCTGGCACAGCAAATGAAGATACATTGTTATATGGAGTTGAAGTCAAGTTTTATAATTCGAATGTTGAAGTAGATAATAATCTTGAAACAAAAATCAAAGGGCTTTATGTTCTTGGTGACTGTTCAGGAGTGACTCACTCATTATCTCAAGCTGCTGCAAGTGGACTTTATGTTGCAAGGCTGCTTAAGTAGTTATAGAAAATCAAGGGGAAAATATGATAAAAGTTAGTAATTTTACAAAAGTGTATAAATTATCAAAGAAGCAAATGACTGAGCAAAAAGTAACTTCGAAAATTAAAAAAGCTGCTGATAAAGTTAGTTTTAATGCCAAAGAGGGAGAAATTTTTGGTCTGTTAGGGCCTAATGGTGCTGGCAAAACTACTATTCTTAGAAGTATTGCCACATTATTAAAACCAACAGAAGGTACAATTGAAGTAATGGGACATGATGTGGTTAAAGAACCTAAGGAAGTTAGAAGACGTATTGGTTTTCTGACAAATGAGATAAAGTTAGATAAACACTTTACACCTAAGTACACTTTTAAATTTTTTGGCAAATTGTATGGTGTTAGTGATAAAATTATTGATGAGCGAAGAGAAAAGCTTTTTAACTATTTTGATATAAAATCTTTCGAAGATAAAAAAATAAGTGAACTTTCTACAGGTATGACCCAAAAACTAGCTATTGCGGTTAGTTTAGTTCATGACCCAGAGATTATTATATTTGATGAACCTACAAATGGACTTGATATTATTACGGCAAGAGCAGTAACAAACTATTTGGAAGAGTTAAAAAGTCAAGGCAAATTGATTATAGTTTCAACACATATAATGACAGTAGCAGAAAAACTATGTGATAGTGTGGCAATTATTATTGATGGTAAAAAAGTTGCAGAAGGTACAATTTCTGAAATCATTAATGAATATAAGGGAAAAGATTTAGAGCATGCTTTCTTCAATATTTATGAAAAGCATGTGAAGGAGGTTTGATATGTTACTAGTTATTGTCAAAAAAGAACTAAAAAGAGTCTTTACAGATAAAAGATTAGTGTTCTCATCATTTGTATTGCCTGCATTAAGTATATTTCTTTTGTATTCATTGATGGGTAATATGATAGGAAATATGTCAAATGAAATTGATGAACATATTGCTTTGGTAACTATTGTTAATAGCCCTGAATCATTCAAAGATTACATAGAGTTATATATTGATCAGATAGATCGGCTTAAAAAAGAGCAAGGTGCTGATTTTAACGATTTTCAATTAGAAGCTAGATATATAGATATGACCGAAAATGAAATAACTAATATTAAAAATAGCGAAACGGGAGATTTAGTAAAACTTGGAAAAACTGATGTAGTGATTATATTTGATCAATCCTTTGATAAATCAGTTGAAGGGTATGAAACAATACAACATCCAAATGTGAATACTTTTTATAATCCAGGAGAAGAATATTCTTCATCTGCAATTTCTAGAATAGAATATCAATTATTGACAGGATATCAAAATTTTTTACTTGAGAAACGATTTGATGGACTTTCGACTTTATCGGCCTTTACAGTGAATATAGAAAATCAGAATAACATAATTGCAAAAGAAGGACAAGCAGCAGGTCTTGGCATGTCTTTTATGATGCCTATGTTATTAAATATTATGTTGTTTGCAGGTGCGATGGGTATAGGAATAGATGTTATTGCAGGTGAAAAAGAAAGAGGCACAATGGCGACGCTTTTATTAACACCTGTAGATAGAAAAACAATTGCTTTTGGTAAGGTGCTTAGTCTTGGAATTGTTGCCGTTATTAGTGCTACGTGCACATTTGGTGCCATTATAGCCTCGCTGCCTAATGCATCTGAAATGTTAGCAGGAGGTACAGAGGTTTCAATCGATAGTTTTGGCTTTGCCATAGGAGATTATTTGATGCTACTAACAGTTATTATTATGCAGGTAGGAATTTTTGTAGGACTCATATGTTTGATTTCTGTCATCGCAAAAAGCGTAAAAGAAGCAGGAACGTACATATCACCAATTTATATGGTTGTTATGATTTCAGCTTTTGGTACTATTTTTACAACTCAGGATGTTCAAATGTACAAATTTATGATACCGATTATGGGTAATGTATTTGCGATTAAGGAAATACTTACCTTTGACTTGTCACTAGTAGAATTTGGTGTTACAGTAGGAATGTCAGCAGTTATTATTGGTGTATTGCTAAAGCTTATTACAATGGCATTTAATAATGAACGTACTATGTTTAATACATAAAGGCCTTATGGAGGATTAAAATGAAACCACTGATATTTCAACCGGACTTCAAAGAAAGAGTTTGGGGAGGACAAAAATTAAAAACAGAATATAGTAAGAATATTCCATATGAACATACAGGAGAAAGTTGGGAAATTGCCTGCCATGATAACGGTCAATCTGTTGTAATAAATGGTGACTTAGCAGGAAAGTCATTAGAAGATGCTTTGATATTAAAAGGGAAAGAAATCATAGGGAAACCTTTTATTAAGGGGGAAAAATTCCCATTGTTAGTTAAATTTATAGATGCGAAAGACAAGTTGTCTGTGCAAGTACATCCTGGAGATAAATATGCGTTTATAAATGAGAATGGAGAGCTTGGTAAAAGTGAAGCTTGGTATATTCTTCAAGCTGATAAAGGTGCTAAATTGGTTGCTGGCCTTAAAGATGGTGTAACTAAAGACATGTTTAAAGAAAAGCTTAAAGCTGGTCGGTTAGAGGAAGTTCTTAATGAAGTTGAAGTAAAAGCTGGTGATGTGCTAGATATTCCTGCGGGTTTAATTCACGCTATAGGAAATGGTATTTTGCTAGCTGAAATTCAGCAAAATTCTGATACTACCTATCGCGTTTATGATTGGGGACGTTTAGGTTTAGATGGAAGTCCTAGAGAACTTCACATAGATAAATCTTTAGATGTTATTGATTTTGAACAAAAACATAGTAAAGAATTAATTGATGGAGAGATTCACTTAGAAGATGGTTATAGCCTTATAGAATATATAAGAAATGCCTATTTTGTTTTGCAACAATTAACAGTCAATAAGATTTACACAGGTAAGAGTGAAGAATGTTTCGAAATATATATGACAGTAAAAGGTGATGCAGAAATAAGATGCTTAGATGAGGTTATACAAATTGCAGAGGGACAATGTTTTATAATTCCTAAAGATTTAAAGACCTATCAACTATTACCAAAGACAGAAGAAGTTGTTTTTGTAAAAGGATTTTTAGATGAAAAAATTTGATGTACCAAAGGATGTAAAATATATTCTTGCTAGAATACATGAAGCAAATGAAGAGGCTTATATTGTGGGAGGTTGCGTACGTGACCTTCTTCTTGGTATAGAACCATCTGATTGGGATGTTACAACATCTGCCACACCAGAAAGAGTGAAAAAATTATTTGACAGAACCATTGATACAGGATTATCTCATGGTACAGTGACTGTTATGATTAACAAAGAAAATTATGAAGTAACTACGTATAGGATAGATGGTAAATATGAAGACTATAGAAGGCCAAAAGATGTTTTGTTTACACGCAATCTAAAAGAAGATCTTCTTAGAAGAGATTTTACAATTAACGCTATGGCATATAATGAAAATGAAGGTGTAATTGATATGTATAGCGGATTAGAGGACCTAAACCATAAAGTAATACGTTGTGTAGGAAATGCTAATGATAGATTTAGAGAAGATGCACTTAGAATGCTAAGGGCAATAAGGTTTAGTGCAAAACTAGGTTTTGATATTGAGAATGAGACTTATCAGGCTATTAGTAAACTTGCACATTTAATAAAACATATTAGTTTAGAAAGAGTTAATATAGAATTGACAAAAACTCTTGTATCAATAGACCCTGAGAAGATGCGTGAATTAGTTAATACCGGATTGATACAATATATAATTCCTGAATTTATGAATATTGTAGATATGGATCAAAACAATCCATATCATAGGTTTACAGTTGATGAACATAGTTATGAATGTATTAAAAATATACCGCCTATACCAGCCCTTAGGTGGACGATGTATTTACATGATTTAGGAAAAAGTGAAACTAAAACTACTGATGAAAAGGGTATTGATCATTTTTATAAACACCCTATAAATAGTGAACGTCTAGCAAGAGTTATTTTGAAAAGGCTTAAATTTGATAATAGAACGATTGATAAAGTGAGTATATTAGTGAAGTATCATGACGATAGATTCTTAGTTACAAAAAAAAGTGTAAGAAAAGCGATTAATCGAATTGGAATAGATAACTTTGAGGATTTCTTGCTAGTTAAAGAATCAGACATTAAAGGTCAGAGTTTTGAATTTATGGATAAACATTTATTAGAACTTAAACAGATAAAAGAACTGTACCAATCAATAATTAAAGATGGAGAATGTCTAGAAATTAAAGATTTGACAATTAATGGTAATGATATTATAAAGTTAGGTGTTAAAAACGGCAAAGAAGTTGGTGTTATATTAAATCGATTATTAGAAATGGTTCTTGAAGAACCATCATTAAATACAAAAGAAAATTTATCAAAACTCACAATTAAGCTTATGATTGGAGAATAAAGTGCTGATATTAATTGGTTACATTATTTGGTTATTAAGTTTTATAATACTTCCTATTTTTCAAGGTGGATATTTTTATCATGAAGCACTGCTGTTTGGAGTTGTTCAAGGTAGTGTCTTTTTGGTATTAGCATTTAATAACAAATTAGTTATTCCTAAATCAAAAATCCTGTTATTATATGGAATTATTGTTGTGTCAGGTATATTTAGCAGTGTAAGCGCTGTGAATTTAGGTATACATGTCATTGGATTGTTGAAAATAACTGTTCCATTGATATGGCTTATTAACTTAGGAAGTTTTTGGCATATATATAAAGAAAAAATGATGAAGCAGACTAGAACCGCTTTTGTTGTTAGTGCTCTAGCTATATCGTTAATATCACTTGTTGTTCTAGTTTTTGTAAGTGATGAATCTGAATTATTTATGCATTTTATTCAAAAAGAAAGATTTGGTGGGTTTTTTCAATACGCAAATACTTATGGTATATATATATTTGGCAGTTTAATACTTCTGTTTATAGGTAAATACAAAGTTTTGTATAAAATATTAGGCGGAATATTATTAATGTCTAATATAATATTAACTCAAAGTAGAGGAGTTATTATTATCGGACTAGCTGTGATGTTTGTAATAATAGTAATGATGAAAAGCTATCGTTATATTATTGGAATTATAGTAGGTGGTTTATTCATAGGTCAAGGAGTGTTAATGATATTTTTGGAACGAATTCAATTATATCGTAGTATTAATATCAGTGGTAATTCTAGTGAGTGGCTTTCACGAATTCTCTATTATGAAGATGGATTGAAAATTTTAATTGATAATATTACAGGAATAGGCCATGGAGGTTATTATGATATTCATAGATACTATCAAACTGGTGCGGCTTACAAAGTAAGATATATACATAATAGTTTATTACAAATAGGTATTGACTATGGCGTTATGGCTATGTTTGCTTTGCTTGGAATCGGACTTCTCAGTTTGATAATACTTTATAATAATAAAAAGTTATGGTGGAATCAAGAGTATATATTATATACATTAGGTGGCTTAGCATTATTTGGCCATAGTATAATTGATTTTGATTTTCAATTTATGTCATTTACAATTATCTTTTTATTTATGGTATATTCAGCAGAATTAGTGAGTGATAAAGTGAAGGGAGTGTATATATTTGGCGGTGACAAAGTTATTTATAAATGGTGTATTATTATAATTTTGTTGTGCATAACTGTAAGTATGTTGTTTTTTGCAAGAATTACACTTCTAGAGTATAATGGAGAACAGGATAAATCCTATAATTCATATCCTTACTTTACAACTTCTGTGATAGGAATACTTAACGATGAAAGTAGCGACTATACCCAAGAACAAAAAACAGAAATAGCCTTAAATGCTGTCAAGCGTAATGAATTCTTTGTACCAGGGTTTGCATTTTTACGTGATTACTATTATAATAGTGGGGATTTAGAAAATGCAATCATTTATTCAGTAAAAGTGTATCAATTAGCACCACTTAGACTAGATTATTTTGAGATATATACTAAAATTGCTTGGGAACATATACTAAATTTATATAAAAGCGGCGAACTGCAAGGTGATAATAATCATCTTAAAGATCTTACAAATATCGCTCGTCATATCAAAGAACTTGAAAATGATAGGAAAAATAATTATAATATTAAGCATAAAGTGGAATTCAAAATGACTGAAAATATGATTCAGGTCTTGGAAAAGGCTACTTATTTGTATAATAAACTAAACTGAAAGCTAAATTATTATTTTAAATGAGGTGATGGAGACTATGAAGATTGAAAAAGATTTAATTATTAAAATGGTTATTGCAGGAATACTAGGAATACTAATTATTGTAAGTGTACTAGTTATTGTTAATATTGTTAACAAAGATAACGAGGGTGAAACTAAAGTACCTGTTGCAACGCAAGATACAGAAAGTGAAGACAATGAAGAACCTGAAGAAGAAGTAGAGCCTATTGAGTACGAGCGTATATTGGCCTTAGTAAGGGTAATTGGTGAGTCTTCAATGCAGGTGTTTGATATTGAAGAAAATATAAGTGTAACATTAAATATTAATGGAACGGTTAAATTTGAAGACGAATACGGTACACCCATAGTTATGGATAAAATTTCGACAGGCTATGTAGTGAATGTTAAATATGATAAAGCTACTTATACACCTGAATTTGTAAAAATATCACCACAAATTCAAGTGCTTAAAAACCTTAGTTCGTTAGCAATTGATGAAGTGTTAAAAACAATTCAAATCGGTAGTGATATATATGAGTATACAGATGAATTAGTTGCGCTTAATGGAGAGGAAGGGTTGATTTTATTAGACCTTTCTATTGCTGATGATGTAATCGTAAGAGCATATCAAGGAAAGATATGGTCAATACTTGTAGAAAACGGTCACGGCTTTATTGTGCTTGAAAACTATTTGGCATATCTTGATGGTCGTTTAGAAATTGGCAATAGAACATCTTATGCAATTATTGAAGATATGAAAGTTCCTGTTGCGGCAGGTGTACATCAAGTTATTATTACAAAAGAAGAAATGGTACCATATACAGCATCGGTACTTATTGAAGAAAATGGAGAATATATCATTGATTTGAGTGATTTGCAGCCTGTTGTGTCTCAAGTTGATATCGAAATAGTACAAGAAAATTCTTTGTTGTATATTAATGACGAATTAACTGAATTAACAGGTGAACCTATAGAGTTAGATTTTGGACAATATAATGTACGAGTGGAAAACGAAGGGTATATGGATTGGGTAGGTATATTGGTTATTGATCAACCTTATATTAAACAGATTATTGACATGGAAGTAGAGCCTTTACAATTACATATGACTGGTCCTGATGGAGCTGAATTTTATTTAGACGGAGTTCTAATAGGGATTATTAGAGGTTTTGAACCGATTATTGTTCCGATTGTACCTGGTGGCCATGTGTTAACTCTTAGAAAAGATAATTATCAATCATGGAGTCAATCTGTATTTATAGAAGATGCAGGAGAGGATTACTATTATACAGTAGCATCCTTAGAGGAAATTCCACAAGAACCAGAGCCTGAACCAGAGCCTGAACCAGGTGAGGGTGAAGATGAAGATACTCCAGGCGATGATGTTTATGAGAATGATTAATAAGCATATTAAATGTGAAATGGGTGAGATGATGGATTATTATACAAGATACAAAGAGTGGCAAAGTGATAGTACTTTTGATAAAGCGACTCAAGAGGAACTAAGAAGTATTAGTAATAATGATAAAGAAATTGAAGATAGATTTTACAGGGAACTTGAGTTTGGGACAGGTGGCCTTCGTGGCAAATTAGGTGCTGGAACTAATAGGATTAATATTTATACAATAAGAAAAGCAACACAGGGTTTAGCCGAATATATTATTCAAGAAGGCGAAGAAGCAATGAAGCGTGGGGTTGCCATAGCTCATGATTCAAGAAGGTTTTCCCAAGAATTTGCAGATGAAGCAGCAAGAGTATTAGCAGCAAATAATATTAGTGCATATATATTTGATGGACTAAGACCAACACCAGTACTTTCTTATGCAGTAAGGAAATTAAAAGCAATTAGTGGAATTGTAATAACTGCAAGTCATAATCCTCCTGAATATAATGGGTATAAAGTATATTGGGAAGATGGAGGGCAGATTACATCGCCTAAAGATAAAGAAATAATTGCTAAAGTAAACGGAATTACAGATTATAAACTAATCAAAACAATAACTAGGAATGAAGCAATTGATAATGGATTTTATCATGTGATTTCATCTGTTATGGATGATGATTACATAGAAGAACTTAAAAAACTTGTTATAGACTTTGAAGTGATTAAACAAGAAGCTGATAAACTTACAATTGTGTACACACCATTACATGGCACAGGAAATATTCCGGTTCGTCGTATTCTTAAAGAAATCGGATTTAATAATGTTCATGTGGTACCTGAACAAGAAATCCCTGATGGTAACTTTCCAACGGTTCCATATCCTAATCCTGAAGATATAAAAGCATTTGAATTAGCATTATCTTTAGCCAAGAAAAAAAATGGCGATGTTATAATGGCAACAGATCCTGATGCTGACAGATTAGGTGTTATTGTAAAAACTAAAGATGGTGAATATAAGGCTTTAACAGGTAATAATATTGGAATTTTATTAATGGATTATATTCTTAGACGAAAAAAAGAATTAGGCATACTACCAGAAAATGGAGCGGTTATTAGTACGATTGTTTCAACTTATATGTCTCGAAATATTGCGAAAAATTTTAATGTGAAATTATTTGAAACATTAACAGGTTTTAAATATATAGGCGAGAAAATCAAAGAATTCAAAGCATCAGGCGATCATGAATTTTTGTTTGGCTTTGAAGAAAGTTATGGAGTGTTAATTGGCACTCATGCAAGAGATAAAGATGCTATCGTTGCAGTTATGGGAGTAGCAGAACTTGCGGCTTATTATAAGGCGCAGAATATGACACTATATGAAGCTTTACATATGTTATATGCAAAATATGGATACTTTATAGAATCTTTACAAGGAATCACTCTAAAAGGGAAAGAAGGCGTTTTAAAGATACGACATATTCTAACTACGCTTAGAGAAAACCCACCTAAAGAGATTAATGGAATAAAAATCATATCAATGAGAGATTATGAATCTGGAATAATAGCGAACTTTTACACAGGAGAGACAAGTACTACAAAACTGCCAAAATCAAATGTATTGTATTATGATCTTGAAGATGGATCATGGTTTTGTGTTAGACCTTCAGGCACTGAACCAAAAGTAAAAATTTACTTTGGTGTAAATGCTGATTCGGAATTTGATGCTAAAGAAAAGATTAATGATCTTGAAGAAAATGTTATGGCATTGGTTAATAATATTATTGCATAATGAACAAAATACAGAAAAATTGCATGCATTAGTACAATCGAAAAACTGACGGAAATTGACCAAAAGAGCGATTTGTGTTATAATGTATTTATATTCGCATACGAGGTGAACAGATGATAGGTAGAGATGAGATTTTTCAAGTAAAGAGAGAAATTGACAATTATGTAGGTAGCAAGGTTCGTATTAGAGCTAACAAAGGTCGCAAAAAAATTGTTGTTAAAGAGGGTGTTATTCAAAGCACTTATCCTAGTATCTTTGTTGTTAGTTTAGATGATGATAGTCAAAAAGCACCAAGAGTTGTTTCATATAGTTATACTGACATTTTAACTCATACAGTTGAATTATCATTATGTCAAGAAAATTAATATTCACGAAACGTATAAGTTAATAATTGCGTTAAGCATAACATAATAAAAGCACTTAGGTGCTTTTTTATTGCAATATACAGGAAAATTTAGAGAAATAAATTAAAAAAATAAGCATAAAATTTACTGAGAAAATTAATAAAAATCAACTAGGAAAACTAACATAAGATTTAGGTAATGTAAAGTAAAGTAAAGTAAAGTAAAGTAAAATAATCTATGAAAAAATATGATTAGAAAAAAATACAGGAGATTGACACATGAAGAGTAATACTTTGATTAATAAATTTATAACCTATTATAGACCACATATGAAATTGTTTTCATTAGATATTATATGTGCAACTTTAGTTGCTGTAATTGACTTGCTTTTCCCAATGCTTACACGTATGGCGCTACAAGATTTTTTGCCAGACATGGTAGATAAAAACAGTAGTCTTAGACCGTTTTTAATCTTTGTAGTTTCCTTAGTGGGGCTATATGTTATTCGAACCATAGTTCAATATGTTGTTGATTTTTATGGTCACGTTCTTGGTGTCCGTATGGAATATGATATGCGTAAAAAATTATTCTCCCATTTACAAAAATTATCATTTAAATTTTATGATGAAAACAGAACGGGTAAATTAATGTCAAGAATGATTAATGACTTAAATGAAATGACAGAACTTGCGCATCACGGTCCTGAAGATTTGTTTATATCATTAATTATGTTAGTTGGTTCGTTTTTTGCCATGATTTTTATAGAGTGGAGATTGGCATTATGCGTGTATATATTTATTCCACTTTTGATTTTTATTGCAATAAAGCGAAGAACTAAAATGAGTCGAAGTTTTAAAGCGGTAAAAAAAGAAATTGCTGAAGTTAATGCAGATCTTGAAAGTAGTTTGTCAGGAATTAGAGTATCAAAGGCGTTTACAAATGAAAGATATGAAATAGAAAAATTTGATAAAGGAAATATGAAGTTTAGAGGCTCAAAAGATGAAGCATATAAGAACATGGCTATCTTTATGAGTGTTATGGGCTTTATAACGAATATTTTAAATGTTGTTGTAATTGGAGCTGGAGGAGTACTTATTTATCAGGGTGAAATGGATTATGCAGACTTAATTGCTTTTACACTTTATGTTAATGCGTTTTTAATGCCTATTAGAAAATTGACTCAATTTGTTCAACAGTTCGAATCAGGAATGACAGGTTTTGAAAGATTTGTTGAGATTATGGATATAGAACCTGAAATTGCAGATAAGGAAGAAGCAACATCTCTAGACGATGTTAAAGGTAAAATAATTTTTGAACATGTAAGTTTTTCTTATAATCATCAGGAAAAGGTTTTAGAAGATATTAATCTTACGATTTATGAAGGTATGACAATCGCATTAGTTGGACCGTCAGGCGGAGGAAAAACAACCTTGTGCCATTTAATACCAAGATTTTATGAAATAAATGGAGGTAAACTTACAATTGACAATGTTGATATCCGTGATATGAAACTTGCTTCTTTAAGAGGAAATATCGGTTTAGTATCTCAAGATGTATTTTTATTTGCAGGAACAATTCGTGAGAATATTTTGTACGGACGTATCGATGCAAGTGATGAAGAAATGGTTACAGCGGCTAAAAACGCAAGAATACATAAGTTTATTATGAGTTTAGAAGAAGGTTATAGTACAAATATTGGAGAACGTGGGATTCGCCTTTCAGGAGGTCAAAAGCAGAGAATCAGCATTGCTAGAGTCTTCTTGAAAAATCCTAAAATACTTGTTTTGGATGAAGCGACATCAGCCCTTGATAATGAAACCGAGATTTTAATACAACAGGCACTTGAATCATTGGCAAAAGGTAGAACAACAATTGTCATTGCCCATAGATTATCAACAATTAAAAATGCTGATCAAATTGTTGTTATTACAGAAAATGGTATTGAAGAAAAAGGTACACATGATAGGCTACTTACAGATGGAAAACTGTATGCAAAGTTATATCATGCTCAGTTTAAAGGGTATATTCCTGATCATATATAAACGCCAGTCTTATCAAGGACTTAATACGTTGCGTTTTAAATGAATTTTGTATATAATATGGTTAAGGTGTCAAAACTACATAGTTGAACTTTCTACCACTATATGTATGCTTGGAGGCTTCAACCGAGTACTACATATAGTGGTAGAATTAGAGAAACTTAATTTTGACTCCTTAACCATAACATAAAGTATACAAAGTGCATTGGAGTAAAAAATGAATGAGATAAGACTAAAAGCTCGTGCGAAAATTAATATAACCTTAGATATTATAGGTAAAAGAGATAATGGATATCATGATGTAGAAATGATTATGCAGACAGTCGAATTGTTTGATCAATTGATTATGAGAAAAACAAGTAAAGATAAGATAACGATTAGAACTAATCTACCATACTTACCAGTTGATGAGAGAAATCTTGTATATAAGATTATAGATTATATGAGAAACAAATACTCTCTAAGTGGTGGTGTTTTTGTTGATTTGAATAAAAAAATTCCTGTTGCAGCTGGACTTGCAGGTGGAAGCTCGGATGGAGCGCAAACTATTTTTGGAATGAATAAATTATATAATTTAAAACTATTATTAGAAGAAATGCTTGAAATAGGTGCTAAATTTGGCTCTGACATACCTTATTGTATGATTCAAGGAACAGCATTAGCAACAGGACTTGGAGAGAAAATAACATATTTAGATCCTTTTCCAGAGTTTTATGTAGTAATAGTTAAACCGAGATTTAGTATGTCAACGGAAGTAGTTTATAATAACTTTGATTTAGGAAAGGTTACAGAGCATCCGGATACTAAGGCAGTTATTAATGCTATTTCAAAAGGCGATAAAGAAACGATTTGTAATAATCTTGTAAACGTACTAGAAACTGTCACACCACAAATACACCCGGAGATTAATGTTATTAAAGATAGAATTAAAACTCTTGGAGCAGAAGGTGTATTAATGAGTGGAAGTGGACCAAGTGTTTATGGTCTCTTTAGTGATAAACATAAAGCTGAAGTGGCAGTTGATGAGCTAAAAGCTGATAAAAAGATGCAGTTTGTTTATTTGACATCAATATACAATAGAAGGAAGAGGTAGCTATGGATCAAAAATTAAAAGTAAGCCTTAATGAATATTTACCACTAAGAGATGTTGTCTTTAATACTATTAGAGAAGCGATATTAAAAGGTGACTTTGCACCTGGAGAACGTTTGATGGAGAAACAATTGGCTGAAAGATTAGGTGTTAGTCGTACTCCAATTAGAGAGGCTATTCGTAAACTTGAATTAGAAGGACTTGTAATAATGATTCCTAGAAAAGGAGCGGAGGTTGCTAGTATTACAGGTAAAGACATTAGTGATGTGCTTGAAGTTAGGGCAACACTTGAAGCATTAGCCGTTAAACTTGCATGTAAGAAAATGTCGGATCATGACTTGGATGAATTAATAGCAATTAATATTGAATTTAGAAAAGCAGCCAATAAAAAAGATGTAAAAAAAGTTATAGAAAAAGATGTAGAATTTCACGATGTTATATTTCATTCATCAGATAATGATAAGTTGATAAATATCAGTAATAATCTTAGAGAACAAATATACAGGTATAGAGTAGAATATATATATAAAATGGATAGCTATGATGAACTTGTAGTTGAACATGATGAAATAGTAAAAGCAATTGTTGCTCGAGATGGCAAAAGAGCAGCTGAAATAGCGATGAAACATATTGAAAACCAAGAAAAAAGTGTTCTTGAGTATATAAAAGCAAAAGAGCAATAATATGAAAATAAAAATAATAGATAGTAAATTAAAAGGTCATTTATTACAATATATTATACAATGTTTACTTGCTACAGTTTCTCTTGGCGTTGTATTGTTTTATATGGATATTTTTCTAAATACGGCTATTGTAGCATCTATTGGTGCAACAAGTTTTATTATATTTACAATGCCTCATAGAAATAATTCAAAAGCTTATTATATATTAGGTGGTTATGCTGTGAGTACCATTATTGGGGTATTGTTTAATATCTTATTATTGACAGATATGAAAATACCACCAAACGCTATCGGAGCGGCGGCGGTAGGGCTTACAATGCTTGTTATGGTTATTACTAACACAGAACATCCTCCAGCAGCAGGACTAGCTCTTGGTATTGCTATTAGTGGTTACACATATGAAATGCTTGGATTTGTTTATGCTGTTGCATTATTATTAATATTAATTAAAAGAATCTTTAAACGATGGTTAATAGATTTGCTATAATAACAGACTTGCAATAATATTAGATTGACTGTAATGATAGATTGGATGGTGTTACAAATGACAAATAGTTTTATCGTTGTTGATATTGAAACAACAGGAATGAGTCCTACAAATAATTCGATAACTGAAATCGGAGCTATTAAAATCATAAATAATAAGATTGTAGGTGAATATTCTCAACTGATTAATCCTGAAGCAGTTATTACTCCTGAGATTACTGCCATAACTGGTTTAACAAATGATTATCTGAAAGACAAACCTGTGCTTGAAGAAGTTTTTGCAGAGTTTCTTGAGTTTAATGAAGAGTTGCCGTTAATTGGTCATAATATATTGTTTGATTATTCTTTCTTGAAATATCATGGGAATCAATTAGGGTATGAATTTGAGCGTAATGGTTTGGACACATTAAGATTAGCAAGTTATTATGTATCTGATTTAAAGTCTAAAAGTCTTACATCATTAATTTCATATTTTGACATAAATAGGAAAATGGCTCATAGAGCATATCACGATGCGAAAGCAACATATGAAGTTTATAAATATTTTAGAAATCATTATATGAAAGATGGTGAAGAGGAGATGTTTAAGGTATATCCAATGCATTGGAAACCAAAGAAAACATCACCGATTACACTTAGACAAAAAAATTATCTAAAAGTCTTAATTGATAAGCACAAGATTTATAAAGAGATTAAGGTATCAGAATTGTCTAAAAGTGAAGCTAGTCGTTATATTGATAAAATATTGTTTGTAAAAGGTAAATAAAATAATAATTAATGAAAGGACTTAAGTTTTTCTAGAAGTCCTTTTTTTAGAGGTGTTTCTAGATTAGATGCTGTTAATAAAAGTTGTTTAAGTTTAACGTTTTGAGAGTGTTTTTGATATAATTTTGCTAGCGTAATAAAATGATCAGTATAATCGCTGTTCATTTCAATGCATCGTTCTAAGATGTCAATTGCTTTTTCATCTTGGGTGTACTCAATAAAAAATTTTGCGATTATAGCTAAGGCTTTTAAGTAATTATTATAATTAAGCTCATTGTTTGAGATAACTGTTTGATTAGCTGTTCCAAACTTAAGACGGATTTCACTATTAGTTAAATTGCTGAAATTCATCATATCCTGCTCTTCTAAGGCATTTATTTGCTTGAGCAATTGTTTGAAATATAGTTTTTCTCCCAAATCAAGATTAGGTGGTTGAGATAAATCTAAAGTATTTTTTGGAATTAGAATATAATCTGTAGAACTAAAATCCTTTCGCCTTACAATTAAGGATTTTTGTTCTTTTGCCCAAAATTGTTCTCTTGCCTGATTTTCTAGTCGCATATTTTTACGTAAATGATGTTGAAATAAAACGATTAATATTATAAATATAATAAAAAATGATGGGAATGCCATATTATCACCTCGGGATAGTTTAATAGGAATGGCTAATAAAGCCAAGTTACACATGTAATAAATAGTAAACTTGTTAAACGAATACTAAAAAAATATAATGTTAACAAAATATTAATTGATTCAGTATCTATAGTATACTATAATAAGTTAAGAAATGGAGTGATAAAATGTTTACAAATAGAAAATTAGTAAAAAGAATTGCTATAATTATTGCAGTAGCGTTGGTTTTAGCCATGTCAGCAGGAATTGTTGCACCTTATATATTATAATAACCAAGAAAGTTTTTCTTTTTTGGGATATAACTTGAAATATCTATTAGTGTATGTTATTATCAAAACACAGGACGTAGTTATTGATACCATATGACGCGCTCTGGAAGACGATTAGATATAGAGGTGAAAGTTATGACGATTAAAGTGAAGGATCCTGTTAGTGCGTTAACTCATTTTATAGGTGCTTTATTATCGTTGGTTGCAGTAGCAACTTTGGTGATGAAAGCATATATGATGGGTAATACACTATATATGTTGGCTTTTGGTGTTTTTGGAACAAGTTTAGTTTTGCTATATTCAGCTAGTACTATTTATCATATAGTTGAAAGACCTGTAGGAATGTCGAAATTATTAAAACGCATAGATCATATGATGATTTTTGTGCTTATTGCAGGAACTTATACTCCTGTATGTTTGATTCCGCTTAATGCAGCTGGTGGGAATAAAGTAGGAATTGCAATGTTGGTTGGTGTATGGTGTATTGCTATAATAGGTGTTATTCTCAAAATAGTATGGTTAAATGCACCCAGGTGGTTATATACAGCACAATATATTTTGATGGGATGGATAGCTATGTTGGCTATATATCCATTATTTAGTTCTATGAGTTCAAGTAGTTTCATATGGCTGCTAACAGGTGGTGTTGTTTATACTGTTGGTGGTGTGATATATGCAACAAAATGGTCGAAACTTAATTTTAAATGGTTTGGATTTCATGAAGTATTTCATTTATTTATACTTGTAGGTTCTCTATGTCATTATTTTATGGTTTTATCATTTGCAGTTTAATTCTAGTATAATTAGTTAAGGTGTCAAAACTAAGTTTCTCTAATTCTACCAATATATATAGTACTCGGTTGAAGCCTCCAAGCATATATATTGGTAGAAAGTTCGACTAGGTAGTTTTGACACCTTAACCATAATTAAAAATTTATAACAGATTACTTAAATTCCACTTTATTATTTGATTTTATGTTAAACTAATGGTTAATCAAAAGTAAAGTGGTTTTTTAAGGAGCGTACATATGAGATTATTTAAAGCGAAAATAATAAAACTAGTGTTAGTATTTACGTTAATAGTAACTATTGGATTATCTGGAACTATGGTGTCAGCAATAACTGACGATGAATATTTTGCAGGTGACCAACTTAAACAATTAGGTATATTAAAAGGATATCCAGATGGTACACTTAGGCTTGGTAATCCTATTAATAGAACTGAAGTTGCTACAATTATGGTTAGAATCAGAGGGCATGAAAAAGATTATATAGATATAGAAGGTAAAGAATTTATTGATGTTAACTTGGGTTTTTGGGGATATGAATACATTCAAAATGCATATAAACTAAATATAATTCAAGGATATCCTGATTCTAGTTTTAAGCCAGAAAATAATATTAGTTATGCAGAGGTTATTGCAATTATGGTGAATACTTTGGGATTTAAAGAAAGTCTGGAAGGTGATTGGCCTTATAACTATATTAATAAAGGAAAAGAACTTGGTGTAATTGCAGAGGATTCTATTATTAGTCCTGACAAAATCATAACACGAGGTGAGATGGCTTTAATTGTATGGGATACACTTTTGGTAAAGCTTGATGATACCAGTGTTTTGCAATAATGATAGGAGTTTTTATGGAAGTAGGTAAAGTTTCTGAGACGATATTAAAACGCTCAGTATTTAAGCAGTTACAGGTAAAAAGAGATGAAGTATTAATAGGTCCAGGAGTTGGAGAAGACTGTAGCATAATACAACTAAGTGCGGATGAATGTGTTGTTTTATCAACTGACCCTATTACAGGTGCAATAGATAACCTTGGAGAATTGGCAGTGCATATTACGTTAAATGATTTGGCTGCAAGTGGTGCGACACCTATTGGATTGATGTTAACACTATTGCTTCCAGACGGATATCTTGAAAGAGATTTGAAAGCATTAATGAAAAGTGTGAATACATTAGCTAAAGAATTTGATGTTCAAATTATAGGCGGTCATTCTGAAGTTACAAAATGTGTTAATCAACCAATTATTAGTGTTACAGGTGTTGGTAAAATTAAACGTGAAAAAGTAATGTTAAATAGTGAAATCAAAGCTGACATGGATATCGTTATGACTAAATGGGCAGGTGTGGAAGGTACAACAATACTATCACATGAAGGCGAGGAACAATTATTGTCATATTATCACAAAAATCTTGTGAAAGAAGCTAAAACTTTTGATACTATGTTATCAGTTGTTAAAGATAGTGAAATTGCAATGAAGCATAATGTATATGCGATGCATGATGTTACAGAAGGCGGTATTTTTGGAGCGTTATGGGAACTTGGAGTTAAAGCGGGGTTAGGATTGATTGTTGATCAGAGTTTAATACCAATTAGACAGGAAACAGTTGAAATATGTGAATATTTTGACTTAAACCCATATATGTTAATAGGAAGTGGGTCAATGCTTATTGTAACAGATGAAAGTGAAGCCATGGTTAAAGATTTAGAAAATCAGGGAATTAAGGCGACAGTTATAGGAAAGCTTACAAAAGGTATACATAGACGAATAAAATTTGATGAGATTATACGTTCCATAACACCTGGAAAATCAGATGAACTATATAAGGGATTAGAACGTATCAAACAAAGTTAGAAAGAGATTAATCAAGTTGTACTTTGCAATCTTTGCATGTTCCATAGAAGTAAACCTTTTCGCTTACAATTTCAAAATCGGTTTCTTTTTGTATTTGCTTTTTAAACTCGCATAAGGAATTTGTGTGTAAGTCCGTAACCTTACCACAAATAAAACAGACCATATGTGGATGAGACTCAATAGTTGAATCATATCTTGAACTATCATCACCAACATTTAATTCAGTAGCTAAATCAGCTTTTTTTAAAGCGTCTAATGTTTTATAGACAGTAGCTAAACTCATTGTTGGAAGCAATTGTTTAAGGGCATTATAAATATCCTCAGCAGTAGGATGAGATGTTGTATCAAATAATACCTTATAGATAGCCAAGCGTTGTGGCGTAACTTTTAATTTTTTTGATTTCAGTATTACTGCTAATTCTTCCATTAGATACCTCTTTCTATTTGTTTGCAAAATATAAGGAAAACTTATAACTTTAAGTATACAAGTATTATTGATATAAATCAATGTGCTATTTGTAATAATAATATTAACTTTTTGTAACTTTATTAGATTATGTCAATTCCTTGTGAATATGACGAAAGAATGTTAAAATAAATATAGAACTTTTTAAGGAGGAAAAAATGGCAAATATAAATGTAGAATATATTAACCCGTTTATTAGCGCATCACAGACAGTATTAAGAGATTTCTGTCATATTGAAGCAAGTTTGGGTAAACCTTATCTAAAACAAGCAACTTATGAAGGTGATATCTTGGCGGTTATAGTAGGAATCACAGGCGTACTTAGAGGACAGGTTATTTTAACAATGGAAAATAAAACAGCTTGTGATATTGCATCACATATGATGATGGGAATGCCAGTGCCTGAACTTAATGATATGGCTAAAAGCGCAGTTAGTGAATTGAGTAATATGATATTAGGTAATGCTGCAACTATTTTTTCAACTAAAAATATTGCCCTTGATATTACACCGCCAACATTAACCCAAGGTACTAACTTAAGTTTCTCAGTTAGTGATTCAAAAACGATTTGTGTACCTCTTGAATATGGAGAACACTCACTTGAAGTTAATATTGCGATAAAGGATGCATAGTAATGAATATAGTTTTACTAGAACCTGAAATTCCTTATAATACAGGAAATATTGGAAGAACCTGTGTGACAACAGGCTCTTCTTTGCATGTCATAAAACCATTAGGATTTAAACTTGATGAAAAAAGTGTCAAAAGAGCAGGTCTTGATTATTGGGATCAACTTGATATTCATATATATGATGACTTTAAAGACTTTATGGACAAGAATAATAATCCAAAAGTCTTTATGGGAACAACCAAGGCAAAACAAAGATATGATCAAGCTTCCTATAATCAAAATGCATTTATTATGTTTGGAAAAGAAAGCGCAGGCATACCTGAAGAATTATTATTGCAACATCAAGAAGAATGTATACGAATCCCTATGGCAACAGGAACAAGGTCATTGAATTTATCTAATGCTGTAGCTATTGTATTATATGAAGCGTTGAGACAAAATGATTTTTTAGAATTAGAAAGTGAAGGGCAACTTCATAGGTACAAGTGGTAAAAATACAGGGAGTAAATTCACCACTTGTGATGATCTAATACTATGGTTTTTGGGGAGGATT
>JAOZKH010000027.1 GCA_029935405.1 Vallitaleaceae bacterium
AATAAATCCATGAATGCTTGTCCACGATGAGATATATCATGTTGACCTAGAGAATTTCTTATTCTATCTGTTACCATTACTGGTCCTGGAATAAAAAGAAATGGTTTTCTTTTTGTCATATCGATTGCCTCGTTTCATATTTTAATAAACAGTTGATTAAGGTGTTAAACCTAAGTGGATAACGAAAACTGTTTTGCTATTTTTACTCCAGTTGGTGTTTTGCATAGACCACCAGTAGCTGTACATCGTAATTCACTTGGTAGAAGTTCTCCGACCTCTTTCATTGTAATAATAACTTCATCTAGTGGAATAACTGGGTCAAATCCAGTTAAAATCATATTTGCAGATACAAGAGCATTTGCTGCAGCTGAAGCATTTCTATTAATGCAAGGAATATCCACAAGTCCAGCAACTGGGTCGCAAATTAGACCTAACATATTTTGAAGAGACATTCCTGCTGCGTTAAACCCTTCATTTATGCTACCTCCTAATAGTTGTACTATTGCAGCTGAGGCCATTGAGGCAGCTGAACCATTTTCGGCTTGACAGGCACAAATTTCAGCTGCAAAGGTTGCTTGGTGACTAATAAAAACACCTATTAAACCAGAAACCATCATAGCTCCAATGATTTCATCTTTTGAATATAAATAATGCTCTTCCATAGCATACAAAATGGCTGGTATAACACCACATGAACCAGCTGTTGGTGCAGCTACAATAATTCCTCTAGAACTATTGTATTCCATTACGGCGGTAGTGTAGATCATAACTTTATTAAGAATCCCTAAATCGCAAAGTACTCTAGATTTTGATTTTTTTTCCATGATAGCTGCTTTTGGAGATAAAAATCCTCTCATTTTAAAGTCTGATCGCAATCCGGCTTTAATTGAATTTGACATTGCCTCGTATATGTATTTTGCTGTATTTTCTACTTCTTCCCTAGTTTTTCCACTTCGAGAAATTTCATATATATATGCTAATTCAGTAAGTGATTCAATATTGTGTTTTTTCACAAATTCAATTGCCTGATTTCCAGTTGAAAATGGAACTTTTTGATTTTTAACTGAGACTACTGGCATTATTTTTGGAGTCCAATATACTGTCATATTTTTCACTTTTTTTAATTCACGAATCATATCTGGATTTATTGAATTGCTAAGGGACACCCAGACCATTTCTTGTTCTATATTTTTAGTTGTTTGCAAGGATTCATCAGCGATATTATATTTTTTAAATATTTTTACAGTTTTTTCATGGATTTTTTTACCTATACAAATACATTCGTGAAAATCACCTTGTAAATATATTGAAAAACCATCTAACTCAATGATTTCAATTGAGCCACCACCTGTGGAATGACTCAATACTTTCATTTCTCGTTGATTGAGACTTTTTACCTCGATGTAAGCTGTATTTGGGTGCACTCCATCAAGGTCTTTATTTGTAAAAGTGAATTTCTTGGATCTGTCTTTAGCAATTTTCAAAGAATTTAGTAATCTACGGTCATCAGGTTCAAAGCCCATTAATCCACCAACAAATCCCATATCACTTCCTTGACCTTTATATGTTGCAGGGTAAGACCCTTTTGAGTCAAAATATATCGTCGCTTCACTTATTTCGTCATCAAATAGATGATGAATTATAAGACCGATTCTAGTTGGTCCAGCTGTGTGAGAGCTAGATGGACCAGTCATAATTGGTCCTAAGACGTCATTAAATATACTTACGGCATTCTTAATTACCATTGGAACCTCCATTATGTACCTTGTATATATATTGATATTAGATATCACCACATAAAATGATTATAGCTAATATTTTGAAATTAATTTCATTTTTTTGAATTCGCTCTTATATTATAAACTTGTTTTTTTTATATGTCAATCAAATTTTCATTTTTTTGTGCGTTTATGCATCTAAAAAGGCAATATAATGAAAATCTTGCACTTGATTCATATTACACGATATCTTTATTAAATACTTTCGCACCAATTATGGTTAAAAAAATATTGAATCATAATAATGAAAATGGTATACTAAATTAAAAAAACAAAGGTGATAAATATGAATCTTGGAAAAAAAATAAACGATCTTAGAAAACAACGTAATATTACAATAAAAGAACTTTCTTCTATGACGGGGCTGTCTATTGGATTTATTAGTAATCTAGAGAGAAATCAAAATTCACCATCGATTTCAAATTTACAGCTTATTTGTCAGGCGTTGGAGATTAATATTGTTAATATTCTTGATCCAGCTACTGAAAAATCTACAATTGTAACAAGAAAAAATGAACGTAATAAAATGTTTGCTAAAGATGTATCACAATCAAATTGCGAATTAGTAGTTCCAGCTCATTCGCAATTAAACGGCGTCTGCATTGTTATAGAAGCAAATAGTGAATATAGTAAAATTTTATGGGGACATAATACAGATGAAGTAGGATTAGTAACAAAAGGAAGCATGGAAATCCATTTAGATGAAAACATATTTCTTCTTAACGAAGGAGATTCTATATATATTCCCAAAAATACACCTCATAATTATAGAAATTCATCTAATGAACCATCAGAATCTTATTGGTTTTCAATAAAAACATGATAAAATCACTTTAGTTATAGCTAACAATCATATCACCAATAACTTGAAGTTATGGGTGATGCCAAAATTATAAAAAGGGCGTAAAAACCTTGATAAATTAGCTATTTGGCACTTTCTTTTTTTGTGGAGAAGGTATATAATATATAAAAAGATTAACCAAAATCGATTATTATTTCAAAACCCATAACAATAAGTTATATCTGTATTTTGAAATAAATGATTCAGAAATTTAACTGTCATATGGATATTTTGATAAAAAAAGGAGAATATATATGGGAAAAACATTAGCAGAAAAGATTTTCGATGCACATAGAGTAGAAATGCCGTTTCCAGATACACATGTGCTTAAACTAGACAGAGTATTTTGTCATGAGATTACAACACCAATTGCTATAACTGATTTAATGGCTAGAGGAATGGATAGAGTCTTTGATCCTACAAAAATTAAAGCAGTAATAGATCATGTAACACCTGCAAAGGACTCAAAAACTGCAGAACAAGGTAAAATAATGCGAGATTGGGCAAAAAGACATAATATAAAGGATTTCTTTGATGTTGGTAAAAATGGAGTCTGTCATGCGATTTTTCCTGAAAAAGGGTTTGTAAGACCTGGATATACAATCATTATGGGGGATTCACATACTTGTACACATGGTGCCTTTGGTGCTTTTGCAGCTGGTGTTGGTACGACGGACTTAGAAGTTGGAATTCTAAAAGGTGTTTGTGCTTTTCACTTTCCAAAAACAATCAAAGTTGTTCTTGATGGGAAGTTAAAACCAGGTGTATATGCTAAAGATGTTATATTATTTATTATTAAGGAACTTACAGTTAATGGTGCAACGAATATGGTTATTGAATTTGCAGGTCCTGTTGTGGATGAAATGTCAATGGAATCACGTATGACTTTATGTAATATGGCTATTGAAGCAGGTGGTACTAGTGGTGTTTGTTATCCTGATATGACAACGGTTAATTACTTATGGGATTATATTAAAGGTGAATTTGAATCTAAAGAAGCAGCGCTTTTGGAATATTCTAAGTGGAAATCTGATGATGATGCTGAATATGAAAATGTTTATAAGTATGATGTGACTAAACTTGAACCTATGGTGACATTTGGTTATAAACCAGATCAGGTAAAATCTGTTACTGAAATGACAGGGACAACAGTAGATCAAATATATATTGGTAGTTGTACAAATGGTCGTATTGAAGATCTTCGTGAAGCGGCTAAGGTGTTAAAAGGTAAAACTATTAGCGAAAATGTACGTGGTATTGTCAGCCCTGCAACACCTGCAATATATTCAAAAGCACTTAAAGAAGGTATTATTGAGATTTTCCAAGATGCTGGATTTTGTGTTACTAATCCAACTTGTGGAGCTTGCCTTGGCATGAGTAACGGTGTATTGGCTGATGGTGAAATTTGTGCATCAACAACTAATCGAAACTTTAATGGACGTATGGGTAAAGGTGGCACGGTTCATCTTATGAGCCCAGCAACTGCAGCAGCCACAGCTATAAAAGGCAAAATAATCAATTCGGATTTGTTTGAAAATCAGACAGGAGAATAGAGATGAAGAGTTTTAGTGGAAAAGTATTGTTTTTAGATCGTAATGACATTAATACAGATGAGATTATTCCTGCAAGATACTTAACAGAAATTACAAAGGAAGCATTAAAACCATATTTACTAGAAGACTTAACTTTACCAGCTTTTGATGTTGAAAAGGATTTAGAAGAAAAAGCCATTGTTGTTACAAGAGAAAATTTTGGTTGTGGTTCGTCTAGAGAACATGCACCATGGGCTCTTGAAGTTAATGGCATTAATGTAGTCATTGCAGAAAGTTTTGCGCGAATATTTAGACAGAACATGTATAATTGTGGAATGTTTGCCATAGAAATGCCTAAGGAAGTAATCAATCATTTATTTAGTGTTTATGCAGGCGTTGAAACTATAATTAGCGTAGATGTGAATAAAGATGTACTGATTATTGAAGCAGATGGTAAATCAGAAATAATAGAGTTTACAGTTGGAGAATTTGATAAAACTTTAGTTCGCGAAGGCGGCTGGGTTGGATATGCAGATAAAAATTATTAGAATAATATAAATAAAAGCCGATTGTTCTAATACAATCGGCTTTTATTTATATTATAGAATTGTTTCATTAATCATCAAAGAGCGTTATAATATAACAAAGAGGTAATAGAGCATTAAAAGTTCTTAAGAAATATGGAAAGGAGTTAATCGTATGAGTGAAGTAAGTGTAAGAAATATGACGAAAGATGATATAAGTATTGTTTCGAAATTTATATATGAAAGTTTTTGGCAGAAAATGTTACCACTGCATAGTTTGAATGAAGAAGAAGCCCTAAAGTTAATTCAGGGCATTATGTTTAGTGATCCAAGATCTATGGAATTCTATTTTTTAGCTATTGTAGACGATGGAATCAAAGGTATGGTTAAGTTAAGAACTAAAGAGGACAAAGAAGAATTTCATATTAGTGATCACAGAATGTTGCTTAAAATTGGTGTTATCAAATTGATTAAAGCAGGAATTTTGTTATCTGTTTTAGAAACAAAAGTTCTAAAAGAACATTTATATATTGAAATGATAGCTGTAGATGATGAAAGCAGAGGTCAAGGTATTGGCAGTGTATTATTAGAATATAGCGAGGCAAAAGCTAGAAAACTCGAGGGTATAAAAAAACTGAGTTTACATGTAATTGAGAAAAATGCTAAGGCAAAAAAATTATATGAAAAAATTGGATTCAAAACAATTAGTTCACAATGGAATTCAGTAGTTAAAGGTCTTGGTGGCATCAGGAAATTATATTTTATGACTAAAGATTTATAATATGGTTAAGGAGTCAAAACTAAGTTTCTCTAATTAGTTTTGACTCCCTAACCATTTAGTAGTATAAATGAATTTCGACAATGGTAACAATTAGGGAGCAAAACAATGGAAATAAAAGTTGGCGACATCGTCACTCTCAAAAAACAACATCCATGTGGATCAAAAGACTGGAAGGTTATTCGAGTTGGTATGGATTTTCGACTTAAATGTATGGGCTGTGAACACATGATAATGGTTTCTAGAAATAAAATCATGAAGAGTATAAAAGCAGTTAAAAGTAATGAGGATTAATTATTGTTTATATGATTATTCCTATTATTCTGTTAATTAAGGAGGCATTTGTGGAATATTTATGGGCTTGTATTATCGGATATTTATTTGGATGTATTCAAACAGGATATATTGTAGGTAAAATTATACATCATAAAGATATTAGAGAACTAGGCAATGGAAATGCTGGAGCATCAAATGCAACTCTTGTTTTTGGAAAAAAGTTTGGACTTATTACTGTAACTATCGATATTTTAAAAAGTGTAATAGCTATGATTATTATAAAAAGATATTTCGGGACTGAGATAGATGCTAAATCATTGACGACATTATTATATATTACAGGATTGTTCGTAATATTAGGACATAATTATCCATTTTATATGGGTTTTAGAGGTGGAAAAGGCACAGCAGCAACTATTGGAATTATGTATGGATTAAATATTTGGTTAGGTTTGACTGGAATGATTGTTATGATTATATTGATTTTGATAACAAATTATATGACTATTGCTACAATGGGAATGTTAGTAACTTTATTGATTTATACTATATTAGTCTATCCAATTTTGCTTGCATTACTTGTAGTTGGGGTTCTATCGATTATGAGCATATATAGACATAGAAAGAACTTTATAAATATTAAAAACAAAGATGAAGTAAAAGTTCTTGAAGCTCTTTTTAAAAAATCTAAATGAAAGTGAGATTATATGAATCATATATATTATTTTTCAGGTACAAAAAATACAGAAGTAATTAGCGAAAAAATAGTTGATGAATTAATAATTCATGGTGAAGAAGCGAAATGTTATGACATTGCAATGATTAATAAGGGAATAGTAGAAAGTAATTACGATTACACAAGGATTGCTATCGGTTTTCCTGTTCATGCGTTTAATATGCCGAGTATTGTAGAAGATTTTATTAAACAACTTCCACAGGCAAAGGGAAGAAAAGCTTTTGTATTTCAAACAGCTGGTGATTACTACAGGATTAATCATTCTGGATTGGTAAAAGCTAAAAAACTTCTTCAAATGAAGGGTTATGATGTAATATATGAAAAAGCTTTTGTTATGGGATCTAACTTTTGGATCGCATACTCAAAAAAGTTTGTTAAACAGCTTTATTCAATAAATATTGAAAAGATAAATTTTATGATTGATGAAATAATCAATGGAGTAGAAAGACATGTTTCTGTTAATAAAGTAATTTGTGAACTGACTGAAATAATTCATGAAGGCGAGGAAAAGCTTGGAGCAAAATTATTTGGTCTTACATTAAAAGCCAATAAGGATTGCACATTATGTGGGAAGTGTGTTAGAGGTTGTCCGGTAGATAATATTAGTATTTCTGATGGCAAGATTAAATTTGGAAATAATTGCATGTGGTGTATGAATTGTGTATACATATGTCCAGTAAAAGCTATAGAGCAACAATTTATGAAAAGAGTTATAATTGAAGATGGATATAATATAAGAAGAATAATTGAAGATATAAGTATTGATATTGATAATTATAAACTTGATGAGGGTGTTGCAAAACGTTTTGAATCATACTTTAAGGATTTGAGTTTGTAGTATTAGTAGGATATAAAATACATGTTTTAAGCAACCGAGCTTAGTATCGGTTGCTTTTTAATATATAAACAATGGCTTGACAAGTAACAACTCATCATGTTAATATAAGGTGTCACTAGAGACAACCTAAGAGAAAAATAAAGTTGTCACATAGAAATTGGAGGAAACAAATGAATATTTCAAAAAAATTATTAGCAATATTACTCATTCTAACATTGGCTCTGTCACTTGCAGCTTGTGGTGAAGATGAACAAAAAACAGTAACTTTAGGAGAAGGTGATTGGGATAGCAATGCATTCCAAGATCAAGTTGTAAAGATTATACTCGAAAATGGTTATGATGTTAACGTGGATATTATTGCAGCAGACACAGCAGTAATGGTAACAAGTTTAAAAACAGATAAACTAGATATATGTTTAGAGCTATGGTCAGATAACATAGTCACTTATGATGAAGATATAAAAAATGGAGAATATATTGAACTTGGTGTAAATTATGATGATAATGCACAAGGATTGTATGTGCCAAGATATTTAGTTGAAGGAGAAGGCGCTTTAGCTCCTGATCTTAAATCAATAAAGGATTTACCTAAGTATTGGGAGCTTTTTGAACATCCAGAAGATCCTTCAAGAGGTATTATTTATGGTGGAACAGAAGGATGGTCAGCAACAGAGCATTTGCATAAAAAAATGGAAGCTTATAACTTAAGCGATAATTTTGACTTTAAAACCATTGATTCTACTGCTACTTTATCAGCAACTCTTTCAGGAGCATATCTAAAGGGAGAACCATGGGTTGGATACAATTGGGAGCCGACTTGGGTTTTAGGATTATATGATATGGTGCTATTAGAAGATAGTGAGTTTTCAGAGGAAGATTTTGCAAATGGTATAGGAGCATTCTCCACAGTAGATGTAACAATAAACTCAACTCAAGTATTTGTAGATGAGAATCCTGAGTTGGCAAAATTCTTTAAAAGCTATAGTACATCTTCCGCAATTATTAATGAAGCTTTAGCATATATGCAAGAAAATGAAGTAGAAGCTGATGAAACAGCTATATGGTTCATAAAAGAAAAGCAAGATATATGGACGGCTTGGGTTGATGAAGATATTGCTAAGAAAATATTAGACAGTATTGAAGATAAAATATAATAAATGAAGTGAATAGCCAAGGGATATCTCTTGGCTATTATGGTTAGATGATATAAAAGAATGGAGGTAAGAAATGTTTGAATTTCCTGATTTCTTACGATTTGAAATAAGTGAACCAATAGATAAAGTGGTTCAATGGATGTTGCTTAACTGGGATGCGGCTTTTGAGGCTATAAGACGAATTATCTTAGTGATGTTTAACGGTGTGGAAAGTTTTCTAAGTATTATACCATGGTGGTTATACATTATTGGGCTTTTCATTATTGGTTGGAAACTTTATAATGTAAAGGCAGGTATTATATTATCTATGATGCTTACAGCCATTGGTTTATTTGGGCTGTGGGATTTAATGATTTATACATTGGTCATTGTTATTATATCTGTAATTGTAAGTATTCTTATTGGATTACCAACAGGAATCTTAATGGCAAAATCCGAATTGGCAAAAAAAATAATTATGCCAATATTAGATGGTATGCAAACAATGCCTAGTTTTGTGTATTTGTTACCAGCTATAATGTTTTTTAGTTTTGGACGTGTTCCAGCAATAATTGCAACAACAACCTATGCTATAGCACCTTTAATAAAATTAACATATCTAGGTATATCAACAGTTAATAAAGAGGTTATAGAAGCAGGTAAATCTTTTGGCTCGACTTCAATGCAGATGTTGTTTAAAATCGAAATCCCTCAATCATTATCCTCGATAATGACAGGTGTAAATCAGACAACAATGATGGCTATGGCTATGGTTGTTATTTCATCTATGATTGGTGCAGAGGGTATTGGTGAACAGGTGTTGATCTCAATCCGCCGATTAGAAGTTGGTAAAGGTTTTCAAGCGGGGCTTGCAATTGTATTTTTAGCAATTATTTTGGATAGAATCTTACAAGGTTCGGCAAAAAAACTAAAGGAAAGGGCTTGATACTATGACAGATAAAAAGATAGAAGTAAAAGGCCTAACATTAGTGTTTGGTAAAAATAGAGAGCGTGGAATCAAATTACTTGAACAAGGAAAAACAATTCAAGAAATAAGAGAAGAAACAGGCATAGCAATAGGTGTTAATAATGTTAGCTTTGATGTTGAAGAAGGCGAAATGTTTGTTATTGTTGGTTTATCAGGTAGTGGCAAATCATCTCTTATACGTTGTATGAATTTATTAAATATTCCAACAAGAGGTGAATTACTTATTGATGGTGAAAATATCGTTAATTATGATAAAGAGCAATTAAAAGAATTAAGACGCAATAAAGTAGCCATGGTATTTCAACATTTTGGCCTTCTTAGCCATAGAACGGTACTCAAAAATGTGGAATACGGTTTAGAAGTTCAAGGTGTTGATGAAACTCAGAGAAAGAAAAAGTCATTAGAAACTATTGAATTAGTAGGGCTAGCAGGCTGGGAAGATTATTTTCCAAGACAACTTAGTGGTGGAATGAAACAACGAGTAGGGCTTGCAAGGGCCTTAACAAATGAACCAGAAATTCTTTTGATGGATGAGCCTTTTAGTGCATTAGATCCATTAATTCGACGTGATATGCAAAAAGAATTATTAAGTATAGAAGATTATATGGATAAAACAATTGTCTTTATAACACATGATATGAACGAAGCTTTTAGATTAGGTGATCGTGTTGCACTCCTTAAAGATGGAGAGTTAGTACAACTTGGAAAACCAAAGGAATTCTTTGAAAATCCGGCGAATGATTACGTAAAATCATTTATTGAAGATGTTGATAAATCAAGAATTTTACGAGTGAAATCAATAATGGAAAAACCAACAATAGTTGGAACTAAGGGACAAAATAGACTAGAACTAGTAGAGCAATTAGTTGAATTACAAATCGAACATTGTTATGTAATTAATGAAGAACAAGTACTGATTGGGTACGTTGAATTAGAAAAACTAAAAAATAGTCAACAAGAAACGATTGATAAAAGTATTGATAGGAATTACGAAGCGATTAATAGAAATGCTTACTTATCAGATATATGGACAAAGCTCTCAGAAAGTGACATTGAAGTTGCTATAACGGATAAACGGAATAGATTAAAAGGTGTTATTAATTACGAAGCAGTTGTAGAAGCATTATCTTAATAGTATAATCCGTAACATAAATTTTTGGTACAAGAAAATAACTAAATATATAGTGAGGTGTTATTATGGCAAAAAAAAACACGACGCCTATTTATTTACAAGTAGCTGTTGATGTAGCTGGGCGTATAGCAAGAGAAGAGTTGAAACTTGGAAAGAAAATAAGTGGAAGAACTACATTAGCTGGTGAATATAATGTATCCTCTGAAACTATTCGTAAAGCTATGAGATTGTTATCAGATGTGGATATTGTGGAAGTTAAACATGGAAATGGTATTTATGTTTCATCATTATTAAGAGCAGAAGAATTTATTGAAAGGTATCGAATTAAAACTAGTGTTAATGAGTTAAAAGAAGAACTTATTGATTTGATGAAACAACGAGATCTGATTGAGACAAAAATGAATGAAACAATGAATTCTATTATTGACTATACAAGTAGATTTAAAAATAGTGAACATATTTCTGTTAATGAGTATTATTTAAATTATGAATCCTTGTTATATGAAAAATCTATCAAGGAGTTAGATTTCAAGAGTAATACAGGTGTTACCTTAGTAGGAATAAAACGTGATGGCATAACTATACTATCTCCTGACGATCACGAAATAATCAAAGCAAAAGATAAGTTGTTGTATGTAGGTATACCAAGCTCAAGTGTACGTCTTGGAGAATATTTAAGATTAGTCTATGAAATTGCAAATATTTAAATTCATGGTTAAACTAAAAGATAAGGTTAAATAGTACCAAATAAGTGTTGCAATACCTTTAAACATGTGATAAAATTAGTACTTGTGAAAATATCCTTGCTTTTGCGAAAGAGTAAAGGCCAAAGACCATAAGGAGGTGCGAAAAATGAACCAATACGAATTAGCATTAGTAATCAATGGTAAGTTTGCTGACGAAGATCGAGATGTTGCTTTAGAAAAAGTTAAAGCATTAATTGAGAGATTTGACGGTAACATTGCTAAAGTTGATGATTGGGGTAAAAGACGTTTAGCTTACGAGATCCAGAAGGTAAGAGAAGGTTTTTATTACTTCATCACATTTGAATCTGAAGCTGAAGCTCCAGCTCAAATAGAAAAACGTATTCGTATCATGGAACCGGTATTACGATTCCTGATAGTAAAAGCAGAAGTTTAATTTGAAATTATTGATTAAGGAGGGTTCATAATGAATAAAGCAATGTTAATGGGAAGACTAACAAGAGATCCGGAGGTTAGATATTCACAAGGAGCAGAGCCGCTTGCAATAGCTCGTTATTCATTAGCTGTAAGTCGACGCTTTAAGCGAGATGGAGAACCTGACGCTGATTTCATCAATATTGTTGCATTTGGCCGTAATGGAGAATTTGCTGAAAAGTATTTTCAAAAGGGTCAACAAGTTGTCGTTGTAGGTCATATACAAACCGGAAGTTATGAGAAAGACGGAATTCGTCGTTATACAACGGAAATTATTGTAGAAGAGCAACATTTTGCTGAAAGTAAAAGAAACTTTGAAGAAAGAATGGCATCAGGTGGAGGAAATAACTTCAGCCAACCTGCAGCACCTACTACTAAACCAAAGACTGATGTAGATGGTTTTGTAAGTGTTGATGATGACTTTGATGATGATGATATTCCATTCTAGAATACGATATTTGAGAATCTAATAGGAGGAAATTAAAAATGGCTTACGATAATAGAAGAAACAATAACAGTAGAAAAAGAAGAAAAAAAGTTTGTGCTTTTTGTGCAGATAAAAAGTCTGTAATTGACTATAAAGATACTAATAAGTTAAGAAGATATGTATCAGAGCGCGGTAAAATTTTACCTCGTAGAATTACAGGTACTTGTGCTAAGCATCAAAGAGCTTTGACTGTTGCGATCAAGAGATCAAGACATATCGCATTATTACCATACACAGTAGAATAATAACCGCGATTATAGGATATAGGTAGATTTAGGCTGTCTCATTAATGAGACAGCCTTTGTTATAGTATCCGAACGTGTCTAGTTTAGTTGTTTACTTGTAAGTTCTACGAATTAATATTGTGAATAGAATTTCAGGATTTAGTTTTAACACTTTAACTATATATTTAATGAAGTTGCATGGTATAATATAAAATAGGACATTTTATGACAGGCTTCAAGTCATGAAATTAAAATAGGAAACATTTTATGACAGGCTTCAAGTCATGAAATTAAAATAGAAAACGGTAAAGAGGCGTATATGACAAAAACTTTTTCATATAAGGAACAAGCAATTGATTATCAAATAATATACAAAAAACGTAAAACAATGGGTATTTACATAGATGTTTATGGTAACATTGAGTTAAGAGTTCCTAGAGAAACAAAAGATAAAAATGTCGAAAATATGCTAAAAACCAAATGGGAATGGATTATTTATAAATCTGAAGAAATGAAAGAAAAAACCAAGGGATTTAAGAAAAAAGAGTATATTGAGGGTGAAATGTTTCTTTACTTAGGTGAGAGTTATCCTATATCAATAGTTGTTAATAAACTAACTAAAAACTCCGATATAACTCTTGAAGAAGATAGGTTAATAGTAACGATTAATGAGCAAGATGATGAATTAATCAAGAAAATATTAACTAAATTTTATAAACAAAAATGTAAAAAACTAATTGAATCAAGAATCAGATATTATCAGCAACATTTTAAATCAAAACCAAAATCTATTAAAGTAGCATCTAATAAAAAAACATGGGGAACATGTAATTCACTACGTGAAATGACATTCAATTGGAAGTTGATTATGGCACCGATTGAAATTATAGATTATGTCGTTGTACACGAAATGTGTCATATGGTTCACCTTAACCATGATAGATCTTTCTGGAGATTGTTAGGTAAATATATTCCTAACTACGAAGAAAGGCAACAATGGTTAAAAGAGTCTCATTGGAAAATGGTCGTCTAATAAATTACTTGAGGGAGATGATTGACTTGCTAAAAAAATTTCTGAAAAATTATAAAGATGAAAATTTTTATATTCGAAAGAAAGCGGAATACGTATTATTTATTGTATTAACTATGATGGGTGCTGTTGTGCTTAGTATTTTGACAGAAATATTTATTGAAGAAGATTTAGCAAGAAGTATATCTATTGCAATAAGTGCAATGATAGTTTTCTGCTTGGTGCTTATAATAATACATTTTGGGAGATATGAAATTGGTGTAAATCTATTGATACTATTAGGGTTTTTAAGACTTCACACGATATTTTATTTTGATACACCATTTCAGTTTTATGTGACATTAACGTTAATACTTTTGGCAGTTAATATAGTCTATTATAAGAAATATCAATTATATTTAACTGAAATTGCCAGTATTTTGTTACTTATACTTCAGAGTATACGTATTGCAGGATTAGTAGAGTCGGGTGCATTACTAATACGTTCCTTCTACGAAGCAGCACTTTCGATTTACATATATTTAGCAATAATACTTATCTTAAAATATATTAGAATAATAATAGATAAAGAAATTAATGAACGTGAAGAATTGCTTTTTATGGCTGAAAGAGATTCCCTTACAGCGATTTTTAACAGAAGAAAAATAACAGAGCATTTTAATGACTACATCGAACAAAATCAAACGTTTAGAATAATATTGCTTGATATAGATGACTTTAAGTCAGTTAATGATAATTATGGACATAATGTTGGAGATATTGTCTTAATTGAGCTTGCAAACCTTATTGTGCTTGATTATAAGGATGCTAGTTTTGCAAGATGGGGCGGAGAAGAATTTTTATTGATAATTGAAGAAGAGAATGATATTGCAGATGATATTAGAACTTTAATCATGAATTATACATTTACTCAAGGAATAAAGTTAACAATTAGTCTTGGACAGACAATAGTTACCAAAGAAGATACGATTGTAAGTGCGGTAAAACGAGCAGATGAAGCTATGTACATGTCTAAGAAAAGTGGCAAAAATAAAGTGACAGTTTCATAAATTTGATTTAGTAAACTAGAAACACACATAATTTGTGCAAAGTGTTTAAGGAGCGTATTATGATGAGGAAAATATTAGTTGCGCCGGATTCTTTTAAAGGAAGTATGACTGCTACAAAAGTTTGTCAAATTATAGCTGAAACCATTAAGTCGATGGATGAAAGTTGTGTTGTAGATATGTTTCCTATGGCGGATGGTGGAGAAGGTACTGTTGAGGCAATTGTATTCAATAAAGATGGGATTATAAAAAAGTGTAGTGTTCAAGGTCCGCTTGGAATTTCTACGCAAGTAACTTATGGAATTACTGGTAACTCTAAAGTAGCTATTATGGAAATGGCGGAAGCATCAGGTATTACATTGTTGACAGTTGAAGAAAGAGATCCTTTAGAAACTTCTACATATGGTGTAGGAGAAATGATCCTTAACGCGCTAGATGAAGGTTGTGAAGAAATTCTCCTTGGTATTGGAGGCAGTGCAACCAATGACGGTGGAATAGGAATGCTATCAGCTTTAGGTTATCAATTTCTAGATAAGAGTGGAAATATGCTTAAAGCTTGTGGAAAAAATCTAGAATTAATTAATTCAATTAATGACGGACAAGTAGATTCTCGCCTTAAAAAAACTAATTTTTATGTGGCATGTGATGTGGACAATCCGTTAATTGGCAGTAAAGGAGCAACTTATATATATGGCCCACAAAAAGGTGGAACACCTAAAAAACTTAAAATTCTTGAAGAAGGAATGATAAATTATGCAAAGATAGTCAAAGATTACAGAGGTATTGAAGTTGCTCACCTTTCAGGTGCTGGTGCAGCAGGTGGTTTAGGTGCAGCACTTGTAGCTTTTTTAGGAGCAACACTTGAGTCAGGGTTTAAGATGGTAAGTGAAGCTGTTGACCTAGAAGATAAGATAAGAGCAGGTAAATACGATTTAATCATTACAGGAGAAGGTCAAATTAATCATCAGACATTACATGGCAAATTGCCTTTTGGAATAGCATCTTTAGGCAAAAAATACAATACACCGGTTATAGGAATTGTTGGATCTATTGGAGTAGGCTATGAACCAATATTAGATTTAGGAATGACAAGTGTATTTAGTATTATGAACCGACCAATGTCATTACAGACAGCAATGGCTGAAAGTGAGACGTTGTTAAGTGATACTGTGAGAAGAATTTACAAGATGATTCGTTATCTTATGTAATTTCATTAGCATTATTATTTGTTTTAAAAGAGTAAATATAGCAATCATTAATATAGAAAAGGACCTTAATTTCATTATATAGGTTCTTTTTTTGATGTTATTATAATTATTTGCATAATAAACCCCCATCACGTAAAATTATGTGTTATTATAATAAAGAAGTTTTGATAACGAAAACATTATTTTGTGTTGATAGACAGATAGATACAGAAGTTAAACTTAATAAAATTAAGAAAGAGGTATTATTTAATATGTCATATATACAAGATTCATTAAAAAAAATCAAGCAAAGAAATTCTAGTGACCCAGAGTTTATCCAGGCAGTTGAAGAAGTATTTGAATCGTTAAAACCGGTTATTGAAAAACATCCGGAGTATGTTGAAGCAAATATTCTAGAAAGAATTGCTGAACCAGAAAGACAAATTATTTTTAGAGTACCATGGGTAGATGATGATAGAAAAATACAAGTTAATAGAGGATTTAGAGTTCAATTTAACGGGTCTATTGGACCTTATAAAGGTGGATTGAGATTTCATCCATCTGTATATATTGGTATTGTTAAGTTTTTAGGATTTGAACAAATATTCAAAAACTCATTATCAGGGTTACCAATTGGTGGTGGTAAAGGAGGGTCTGATTTTAATCCTAAAGGAAAGTCAGATGCAGAAGTAATGAGGTTTTGTCAATCTTTTATGATTGAATTACAAAGACATATTGGACCGGATGTTGATGTTCCAGCTGGAGATATAGGTGTTGGAGGAAGAGAAATTGGATTTTTATACGGTCAATATAGAAGAGTTAGAGGAGCATTTGAAAACAGTGTATTAACAGGTAAAGGCTTAACTTATGGAGGATCTTTAGTTAGAACTGAAGCTACTGGATATGGACTAATATATTTTGTTGAAGAAATGTTAAAACATAATAAACTTGACATTAAAGATAAAGTTTGTGTGATTTCTGGTTCTGGAAATGTTGCAATTTATGCAACAGAAAAAGCTCAAGAACTAGGAGCAAAAGTTATTGCTGTTTCAGATTCATCAGGATACATTCATGATCCAGATGGAATTAAAGTTGAGACGTTACAAAAACTTAAGGAAGTAGAAAGAAAAAGAATTTCTGAATATGTTAAGTATCATCCGAATGCAACCTTCACCGAAGGATGGAAAAATATATGGAATATTAAGTGCGACATCGCATTACCATGTGCTACTGAAAACGATATAGGAATTGAAGAAGCTAAGATATTAGTTGCTAATGGAGTAATAGTTATTGGTGAAGGTGCGAACATGCCAACAACTAATGAGGCTATCAAATATTTATTAGATAATAAGGTTTTACTTGCTCCAGCAAAGGCGGCAAATGCTGGTGGAGTTTCAGCTTCTGCGCTTGAAATGTCACAAAATTCAATAAGATATTCATGGACATTTGAGAAAATTGATAGTAAACTTAAGAATATCATGATTAATATTCATACAAATGCAGCTAAAGCATCTGAAGAGTATGGATTTGGGTATAATATTGTTGCCGGTGCAAATATTGCTGGATTTAAAAAAGTTGCTGATGCAATGATTGAACAAGGTATCTATTAGTACCATACAGTTAGAAATAAAGATATATTAAGGTTACATTAGTTTCTGTTGGGAAGATCAAAGACGGAAAATATATATATTTTGAGCTGATCTCAAGTTTTGGGATCAGTTTTTTTATTCCTATGCTTTTTATTTGATTAAGCGTTATAATGAGTTTATATGTTGAAGGTGTATTAAGTATGAGCTGGAATGTAGAAAGCGGTGTACATATAGAGGGAAAAGCTGATTTTTTAAAAATAATTGAACGATTAGAAAGATATATGATATAGGAGGAAAGGTATTAACTTACACATCGACAATAGATAATACCTAATAATGAATATGAGAATAACGGTAGTTTCAGTTGGAAAAATAAAGGAAAAATATCTTAATGATGCCATTAAGGAATACAATAAACGGTTATCAGCATATTGTAATCTAACTCACATTGAAGTGACTGATGAAAAAGCTCCAGAAACTTTAAGTGAGAAAGAAGAACTTCAAATTAAGGGAAAAGAGGGTAAAAAAATCCTAAACAAAATAAAGGATTCTCAGTATGTGTTTGCTTTGGATCTTGCAGGAAAACAGAGAACTAGTGGGGAGTTTGCAGTGGAAATGGAGAAATTACCAGTTTATGGTAATGGTGATATTGTTTTTGTCATAGGTGGTTCCCTAGGGCTTTCCCAGGAAGTGATAAAGAGAAGCAACACCCAGATTAGTTTCAGTAAGATGACTTTTCCCCATCAGTTGATGAAGGTGATTTTACTAGAGCAGGTTTATCGAGGGTTTCGGATTATGAGAGGTGAACCGTATCACAAGTAAAGGTAAAACAAAATAGCCTATTATGATTATAAGGATACTGAAAACTGATTTCAATTCTTGAGATCAGTTTTTTAGTATTCATATATGACGGTTGATAAGCAAGCCAGTTTATGATATTATAAAATAGGGCGATTTAAAATCGACCGGAAAGGGTAGGCGATTAAATGGAACTAACAGGTGAATCGAAGAATGTAGAATATAAACAAGAGTATTCAAAAACAATCTTAAAAACGGTGTGTGCATATGCCAACTTTCATGATGGATACATTGTATTGGGGGTAAAAGATGATCACATAGTCATTGGTGTTGATAAAATTGATGAGTTGAAGTTGAGTGTAGAGAATGCTATAAATGATGCCGTTTTACCAAGTCCATATTACGAGTTTGAAATTGAAGAAGTAGAGGATTCTAGTCTTCTCTTTATCAAAGTATATAAAGGAGACCATACACCATATACATATCAAGGAAAGTCATATATGCGTCGGGATACGTCTACAATTCAGGTCGATATGATAACCAATCAAAATCTCATATTGGCAGGAAGGAATTTAGGTTATGAAGATTTGCCGTCACCAGTTCAAATACTGACATTTGATTATTTTGAGAATCTGATGAAAAGACAGTATCAGATTACTACATTGTCTGACGACTTGATGCGTACTTTGGGACTAATCAGTGATGACAAATACAACATTGCGGCGTCATTGCTTTCAGACGAAAATACTATTGATAGTTCTGTCGTACAGCTTGTTGCTTTTACAGATGCAGGTGTAGGCAGAATCAAAGATAGAATGGAATTAAGTTCGGGTTCAATTTTAAAGCAATTTAAAGATTGTATGGATTTTTATAGGAAACATATCAACATTGGAGAAATAATTGAATCTGCTTATAGAAAGACAGTTGAAGATGTTCCTTTTATTGCCTATAGGGAAGCAGTAGCAAACATGTTGGTTCATAGAGATTATTCAGTAGCTGTTGATGCTAGAATTGAGATCTATTCAAACAGAATTGAAATTGTATCGCCTGGTGGATTACCTTTGGGAATGTTGAGAGAAGAATATATCGATGGTAAATTGTCGAAACCAAGGAACAGGAAAATTGCAGATATCTTTTTGCGATTAAAGATCATTGAGAAACTTGCTACTGGCATAAGGCGGATAAAGGAACAATATATGAATAAAGAAGTAAAACCCAGTTTTTTAGTGAGTGAGAATGCCGTCGTTGTCGTCCTACCGTATGTGAACGAGTCAATAAACCAAAATCGGAGCTTGGTGAAAGAAGTAAGAGATACAAAAATATTAATGGATAAAGAGAAGATTGCTTATGAGTTGATCAGGCATCAACCGATGATAAAGAGAGTAGAAATTCAAAAGCATATTGAATTGGAGAAATCACAGACGATAGAATTGCTTAATAAGCTAAGAGCCTCAGGGATAATTATTAAAGTTGGGAATGGACCAGCAACTGGATATAAGATATTAGAGTAACGGATTAATATCGTCCGGCATCCTGGACGATATTTGGTCGACCGGAATCTACCGGTGGTAGTTTATATCTGAAGCAGTAAATAAATATCAAAAGCATTTGGTTTAACAAATGTACGGTGAACTGTACCATAAGTGACGGTAAAAAGAATATCCTATTATGATTATATGGATACTGAAAACTGATTTCAATTCTTGAGATCAGTTTTTTATCAATAACATAATTTATTGATTCAGATAAAAATATATGATTCAATATCGGTAGAAAGAAAATCTACCGATACATTTTGGAGGGTATATGGATAAGTCGTTGCTACAAGGTGGAAAAAAATATATTGAGTATATAAAAACGTATTCAAAGACATTTTTAAAAACAGTATGTGCTTATGCGAATTATCATAGTGGCTAGTTTTCAATTAAATAAGTGGCTACGTTTATATTAATACATACATGCGGTTTCATCAAATCAGAAAGAAATTTTAAAGGCTTTTGGAATAAGAGATGTAACAGTTGTAAAGAAAATGGCAGAAGCTATAAGTGTACAGTTATAAATAAATAAAATAGAAAAAGCCTCATTCTCAATAAGAAAATTATTGAAATGAGGCTTTGAGTAGTTAAAAGTCAGGAAGTTAACAATTAAATACAAATTCACAATAAACTTAATCGTAAAATTAGTTTGGTTCATAGATATTATATCGTTTGCATGAGTAGATTGACTAATACCCTGACAGATGATACAATGTATATACAGACAGGAGGCGATACTATGTTGGTTACTTTGAATAAATGGGGAAACAGTGAAGCAATAAGAATACCCAAAATTCTAGCTGAATCATTAGGGATTCATAATGGAGATAAGGTAGAGATGACCATTGAAAATGACGCACTGGTTATAAAGAAACCTGAACTAAAAGGCAGAGCGTTGATAGCAAACCTGCTGAAGGACTTTGATGCTAATGACCCTAGATTGGCTGAGGGTGTAGAAGATTGGGATATGATAGGTGAGGAAGAGTGGAAATATGGAGAAAGTCAATAATAAGCAGGTGCAACAAGGGGATGTATATTGGGTGTCCTTAAACCCAACAAAAGGTCATGAACAACAAGGTATAAGACCTGTGTTAGTTGTTAGCAACGATATCATTAACAGTAAGTTGGTTTTAGCACTAATAGTCCCGATCACAAACACAGATAGAGGAATACCGTTGCATATAGCAATCCCTGATGGATTGCCTGTGAAAGGCTATGCTAAATGTGAGGAAATCCGTGCTGTCGATTTAGGGCGACGGAATGCTGAGTTTATAACAAATTGTGCACAGGAAGGTTTTTTTGAAAAGTGTCTAGCTATAATTGAAGGTCTATTTTAAAATGTAAGAAAATCATATATTTATTTGTGAGACATGCAACGAGGTTTTACAGTTAAACCGGAGGATCTCGTTGCTTTAAAAGTGAATAGAGTGATGAATGAAGAAGTTCTTCTTGTTGACCAGGGAGTACTTTTTTGTTGCGTTTCAGGGCTTTATTGTGCAGGTTACCGAAGATACCTTTAAAAAAGATATTTATTTATTTTCAAATGAGGAGTACAATATAAGTATAAGGTTATAGTAATAGATAGATTTAAGTATGGAAAGGGTGGTTTTGATGAATTCATTTTTATTGCCAGGGATTGTACTTCTGGTTTTGTTGTTGGTTTTGGTTGTTATATTTACATACAACGGATTGGTTCGTATCAGGAATCAGGCAGAAGAAGCGTTTAGCACTATGGATGTGTATCTGAAGAAACGCTTTGATCTGATACCAAATCTGGTAGAGTCAGTTAAGGGGTATGCTGCCCATGAGCAAGCAACTCTTAAAAAAGTTGTAGAGGCAAGGAACAATGCTGCTTACTCAAAAAGTCGTGCTCAAAGGCAGGAAAATGAAAATATGTTAAGTGGCACGTTGAAATCACTTTTTGCTTTGGCAGAGAATTATCCAGAGTTGAAGGCGGATAGGGGATTTTTGGATCTTCAAAATTCATTGTCAGAAGTAGAAACTGAAATTGCAAAATCAAGACAGTATTACAATGGCGTCGTTAAGGCTTACAATAATAAGATATTACAGTTTCCATCTAATCTATTTGCAATGATGTTTGGATTCAAGTCCTATGCATACTTTGGTGCTCAAGTAGAGGAACGCAGAAACGTATCAGTGAAATTCTAGGAGGGGTATGATGAAGAAGATTTATTTGGCAATGGTGATGTCTCTTCTTTTGATACAGCTAGTTCCTGTATATGGACTGAATACGAATTTTGAAATCACAGAGTATCATATGGATGTAAAAGTAAATGATGATAATACCTACAATATTACTGAAACCATTGACGTAAAATTTAATGTTGAAAGACATGGAATTATTAGAGTTATACCTCTTGGAACATCCACAGGTGGTAGGGCAAAAGTCAGTGAAATTTCAGTGAATAATCAGTTTGCGAAAAGTCTGCAAGGTAACGAGATCCAACTGAAAATAGGAGATTCTGATATATTTGCACCTGAATATGAAACCTATGTTATCAAATATCTGTACCAGGTGGGATCAGACGGAATGGATAATATGGATGAGTTTTACTTTAACTTGATAGGAACTGAATGGGACGTTAATATCAGGGAAGCTAGTTTCTCCATTGTAATGCCTTTTGAATTTGATGAAAGCAAGTTAAACTTCACGTCTGGTGGATACGGATCCACGTTAAATACAGAAGTTAATGTAGAAGTTGAAGGGAAGAGGATTACAGGTCATATGAAAGGTGAGTTAGGTCCTTTAGAAGGTGTAACTGTGGCACTTTTTTTACCTGAGGGATACTATATTAATGCAGAGGAAGTTTATACCGATTATGGAACAATTGCAGTTAATTGGTTCGGCTTTTTTATGGTAGGATTGCTTACACTTGGAGGAATTATTGTTTTACTTTTTGGAAGAAACAGGAAGATATATCCTGCTATAACTTTTTATCCACCAAAGGATTTGACACCGGCTGATGTAGGGTATATTTATGATGGTAGTGTGAATCCTCAGGATGTTACCTCTCTTATTATCTACTGGGCTGAAAAGAGATTTTTGATTATGGAGGAAATACCTCATCCTAATAAAAAGAAAGCCCCTCAGATTCTCCTTCATAAAGTGAAAGACGCAGATAGCTCCTTTAAACCTTATGAAGAAAAGATGTTTAGAACTCTGTTTACAGGGTATGGTGACGGAAACAGTGTTAATATTAATGAACTAAAGAAGAAACTATATATCAGTATTAATACAGTGGAACGTGCATTGATAAAAGAATGGCATGAAACCAAGGAAACCAGAATATATAGTAAGACAACAAGTATTGTCAAAGTGGTGATCAATTTGCTATCTGTTATTGTGGGCATTGTCATGTTCAGTGCTCTATTAAAAAAATATGAAGGTGCGGTTATGGCAGAAGATTTGCTTGTCATTACTATAGGTAGCATCATTTGTATGCTTCCTATTTGGAGTTTTGGAAGATTTATTGCAAGGTATAAAAGCATCATACCAAGTATGAGGTTTAAGGCGGCGTTTAAGGCAGGATTACTGCTGATGACATCTGTGGTTTGGATTGGTGTTGCTAGCCATTTAAGTGGTGGTTATATCATTGGTGTTTTAGGGTGTGTTATTTGTTTGTTCATTTCGGTATTGTCAGCAAAAATCAAGAAAAGGACTAAAGTGGGAGATAAGATAGTTGAAGAGGTAAAAGGCTTCAAAGAGTTTATCCTTTATGCAGAAAAAGAGAGAATTAATATGTTGTATGATGAGAATCCAGAATATTTTTTTGATATATTGCCATATGCAATTGTTCTTGGTATCACTGAGAAGTGGGCTGATAAATTTAAGGATATCTCTTTACCAAAACCAGGGTGGTATATGATACCATATGGGGATAATCGTTATTATGACAGTTATCGTTATGCCAATAATCTGCAGATGACAACTAGAGAAATTGCTTCCTATAGTAGATATGCCCCAAGATCGAATGGATATGGCGGGGGTGTATCAAGTAGCAGTGGAGGTTCTGTAGGTGGAGGCTCCGGAGGAGGAGGAGGGAGTGACTGGTAGTGTAGTAATATAAATTTTTATTCTAGGAATCAATTAATGATAGTTATGAATGGAGGGAGAAGTATGTTTTGTTCAAAATGTGGGAACCAAATCAGTGAGAATGTAAAATTCTGTTCTAAGTGTGGTTGTAAGGTTAATGGTAGCGTTTCAAATATTTATACAGATACAGTTTCAAATACAGTTACAAATACAGTTCAATATCAAATACCTGTTCGTTTAGTGTTATGTACGAATAGGAAACTCGGTATGGTTAAACAGTCGTTGTGTTATGTGATTTTTTATGATGACCGTATTATCCTTACTCATATGAGCAATGCCAAAATGAAAGAGATAGGAAAAGAGTTTGCAAAAAGGCAGAAGGAAGAAAAGACTGGGTTTATAGGAAGGCTTGTAGAGGGAGCCAATTTCTATAATGATTATGCAGAGACGTTTAAAGATAAAAGTCCTGAGGAGAATATTGCTGGAAACCCTTTAAATGTCGAAATTCCTATGAACCAGATAAATAAAGTTATGTTTAAATGTGCTGGATATATTCATAGGGAAGATGAAGTGAGGAATATGCCAGGAGATATGCATATTGTGACCACTAGTGAAAAGTATAAATTTACTCATAAGTATTATGATAATGATAAATCGATTAAGGAAGAGTTGAATGCAATTGTTGGGAGGGTGTTGAAGTATAAGTGAAATAAATTAAATAAGTTGTTACTATTTACGGAACTATCTTGATATAGAGGTAGTTCTTTTTTTGAAAAAAAATGGGGAAATATAAAAAAAGCTTGCATGTGACGTTACGTAATGTATTATAATGAAAAACAAGAGACGTACATGACGTTGCGTAATGTCGCATAATGATATTAGAGAGGTGAATAAAATGCATAATCAAAATAAAATCACAGTAGGTGAATTAGCAAAGAGAGCAAATGTATCTATTAGAACGTTGCAATACTACGATAAAATAGGTTTGCTCAAACCTTCAAGTATCAGTGAAGGTGGAAGACGACATTATAACGATAATGACATAACGATACTACATCAAATAATAACTTTAAAATCACTTGGCTTATCACTTAAGGATATAGGAAAGAGATTGGTACCGATTAATTCAACTGATGATGTCCTTACAATGTTGACGAATCAATCAGGATTAATAGAAGAGCAAATATCAAAGTCACAGAAAATTCTTGAGTCAATCAGTATGTTAAGGAAAGAAATAAATGATTCAAAAAATGTAGATTGGGAAAAATACTCAAATATGGTTAAGCTCATCAATGATAATAATGAATACTACTGGGTTATCAATTTTCTTGAAAAGGACATTCTTTCAAAGATTACTGAAAGTCATGAATCAAATAAAGATGCAGAGATTCCTATTGATTGGCTAAAAAGAAGTATGGAGAAAGCCATCGAACTTCAAAACGAAGGTGTAGCACCAGAAAGTCCAGCAGCACAGGTATTAGCAGCTGAGTGGTGGCAAGTTGTATTGCAATATACTAAAGGTGATCCAAAGTTAATTGAACAACTATATAGTTTTTATAGCAGCGCCGGTCAGTGGCCAGCAGAAATTGGTAAAATTCAAAAACAATCACAGAAATTTATGGAAAAAACTATTGAGCATTATTTGACAACAAATAATCTTAATGTATCCATAGAAAAACGTAAAGGAGAATAATCATGTATACAATTATTCAATTTAGTCCTACAGGAAATGCTGCACATATTGCAAATCAGTTAGAAAAAAAATTACAAGGGAATACATCAGTATTAGCCCTAGAGCATACAAATCCATTAGAACTAGAAAAGGACGAACATCTCATCATTGTTCATGCAATACATGCATTTAATGCACCAAGAACCGTTAAAAGATTTATTAAAAACTTGCCTGCAGGTTTATATGAAAAAGTAAGTTTAATTGCGGTAGGATGTAACACGAGTTGGGTTAACAACGCAGTATCAAAAGATATTAGAGCAATGCTAGAGAGCAAAAACTATAAAATCTATGTGGATGTAGTTATTGCAATGCCACTGACATTTATTATGAGTTTTCCAGAGGAACTCATTGATGAGCAATTTGAAACAGCAACAGATGAAATTCATCGAATTAGTAATGAGATTAAGTCATCACATATAAGTCATAGAGATATAGCTATCAAAACACATGTGGTAAATTTTATCGGCCGGGCTGAACCTATTGCTTCAAGATTTTTTGGTCTTGAATTACAT
>JAOZKH010000120.1 GCA_029935405.1 Vallitaleaceae bacterium
CGAATGATAGTATATCAAGTTTTGAACTATTTGTCAATAACTTTTTAAAAGTTTTTATAAATAAATTGTTCTTAATTTGATATCGCTTTTTCAGCAGCGAATGATATTGTATCATTTCGTAAAATCGTTGTCAACCGGTTTTGAAATTATTTTTTGTTTACCCAATATATAATATCTATTTTCTCCTTGAGGTTCTATCAATCCAATTTCTTGTAACTTTTAAATATTCTTACTTGAGCAGAAAAAAGTTCCTTTAACTCAGTGCATCCATCAAGTTATATTCTTTAATGATACGTTCAAGAACTATTTCAACGGAATCATTATTTATATGAAACTTATTTTTGACCTTAGCAAATGATCTTTTATAACAAGTAATATCCTTCTTGATATCAGAAATAAAATGTCTTTTATGCAGATATTTATATTGGTCATCTTTATAAATTTCATCATTTTCATCACTAAAGACAATGCGTTGAAATATACTTTCCGCGAAATCCTGTAGCTCTATTGCCAATACATCTTCCTTTGAAATATATTTATTAAAGTTTATTGAATAGTAAATCGGAGAAATTGCAAACACTTTATTCACTGGATTGTTCATGATCTTACGAATTACTATTCCTCTTTTTTTATCTCGCTCATTTAATGTCCCCGATTTTACGAACACTTCTAACGTAGTATTATAATGCTTTTTCACTTCGTCATCTAAATCATAAAACATATACCCTAACCGCTTGGCTATTTTTTTACCAACTGTTGTCTTTCCAACATTTGATACCCCAAATAAAAGTATTGTCATTCTTTTTCTTCCTTTCTTGCCAATTCAACTTCACACTGATTGCTTCAACACCTGCTTGGCAGTATTTATTTGTAGAATCGCAAGAGATATAAATATGTTTCATATGGTCTTTATATCTCAAAACGGCATAACAAAAGACTAGCAAAACAGTATTATACTAGTCTTTTATAATTACGCGATTTTTGCTCTTAAAACTCTTCTCTCATATATAACCAGCAACCTCTTAGCAGCATATGAAACACCAAGTGTTAGCCCTATAAACACAACCGACCTAACTGGTTGTGCTAAAAATGATTTTACATTTACTCCAATAAAACTTAATGATAAAACCATAAATAACTTTCCAAAAATCAATGCAATTAAATAATCTTTTCTCCTTATTTGTGCAAATGCAGCAAGGCCGCCAACTATAACTGAAGGAGTAAAGGGGAATGTCATTAATACTATTATTGGAAATATACCTTTGTCATGAATCCATTTAAGCAACGACTTTGCTTTTGAATGTTTTTCAATGTACTTATTCATATGTTTTTTGCCAAATTTGCCAAATATTAAGAATATACAATAAGAACCAATAACCGTACCAACGTAAGATAACAGATATCCTTTCCAAAAACCGAAGGTAATAACATTAACTGTAACAAAAGCAGCCAATGGTAATGGCGGAAAAAATGCTTCAATCATTGCCAACAAAATACCTGCAACAAAACCAAACGGTCCGAAGCTTTCAATAAATTGAATATAAAATTCAGGTTCTAATAGCATTTTTATGATTTCTAACATTTTTTCTCCTTGAATTAATCGATAAACTTATCTTTGATTTTGTAATAATTTTACTTATTATAACATTGTATTATTACCAATCAATATCCATTCTATAGATAATTTGTTAAGATTATTCTTTATTCTCGGATTCTTCTTTTTGTTCGAATTCCTCTTTATGCTCAGATTCTTCTTTATATTTGAATTCTTCTTTGTTCTCAGATTCTTCTTTTTGTTTATTTTTGCCTCCAGGAAAAAGTAGTCCTAGACCCACAACAACAATAATTATTGGCAATAATATTCCTGCAAAAGAAAGATCTTTAATATATGGTACATTAAAGTTTCTTAATTGGAAGAATACACCAATTACCAAAACTATAATTCCAAAAAATGTAGATTCATTATAATTAATAATGCGAACTATTCCATAAACAATTAATATCACCGGCCAGAATGTCCCAATACTAATATCAGCACCAATAATTCCTACCGAATTTAATAATAACGCTATACCTATTAGTACTACAAACACCCCAAACATTGAACGTTCTCGTATTTTAATCTTCTTCACTTCTCTACCTTGTATAATATAATATTATACTTACCTTTCTGATATGTATTTACAATATCTATTCAAAGTATATCCGTTATATATTCATTGGTAAAGACAATTCATCTAAGTCTAATTTACTTTTAATACGATTCTAATATTGCTCTGACAGTTTTTAATAATGTATTATATTTAGTTCGCACCGGGTCTGAAAAAGTCAAATAATCAAATACATCTTCTATTAACTCTATTGTTTTAATATTCTTTAATGGTTTAATCCTATCAATTTTATATCTCTTTAACGACTCATTTTTTTTACCAAGAAATGGCAAATCATAGTTATTATTAACGGTCACAATTCCTTCATAATATTCGAATTTTATTTCATCTGTTTTAACAATGCGTTTTGATGCAACGCTTTTAAGAATTTTGTCAATATTAACTTCTTCATTTCCTTTATTAATAATACCCTCTTCATGTATATAAGCAGATGTCCATAAATCAGCAACATATTTATCATGTACTAATAATGATAAAGTAAGTAAGCTTAGTATAATAACAAATACAATAGGCAGAATAATTGCCGTTTCAATTATAATACTTCCCTGTTGGTTTTCTAACAACTTTTTGACTTTTGTCAATTCATGACTACGTGAAATTTTCATTTTATTTCCTTTCTACATTTATTTATTTATTTATTTATTTATTTATTTATTTATTTGTGGTTAACGTGTCAAAACTAAGTTTCTCTAATTCTACCACTATATATAGTACTCGGTTGAAGCCTCTAAGCATACATATAGTGGTAGAAAGTTCAACTATGTAGTTTTGACACCTTAACCATCTATTTATTACAATTATATCTATCTAGAACAACTGCCACAAGGACTATATCCTTTGGCTAAGGCTTCCTTTTCACTCATATCACTTCTTATATGATAAATTGCCGGGCAAGTTAAAACTGTGTGGTAAACATCACCGTTTTTAGTTTTATATACATAGGCATTAATTCCATTCGTGTCTAAGTCTTCACATTTATTACAAATAGGCGTATTTCCTATCTTGGCTTTTAACACTGGAATTGGTAATACTTTTATGTGAAAACAAAACATTGACTTATGGTACTTTTCTCCTTTTTCAGTTACATATACTTTTCTTAAGTAACCATCATCATCTGCAATATCTTGAGATTTTTCTCCCTCTCCATATGCACTCGTTTCAATTGCCTTTTGATACTTTTTGTTATAATCACCATGACCTGAAAACAATTGCAAACTACAACTGTTTTGCAAAGTTACAGTTTCTAGTATTGGTAACCATGCCTTAACATCATAGGGATAACTAATAATAATCGTCCCAGAATCTTCTTCAACACACATTTCTAAATGCTCTATTGTTACAAAAAACTCAAATTCATTATTCTCTAACACTTCTTCAATCTTTGATTCAAAATATGTTCTTCCAACCATGTTCGTAAGGAAGTATACCCCTTCTTTTCGAAATGTATCCTTAATTTGCGAACCTATTTCATTGGCCTCAACAATAAATCCTAATAATTCCTTGCCTCTATCTAATATTTTCTCAGGTTCAGTTATAGAAAACTCTATTGGTTGTATATCAATTTTATAATCACCATTTGCTAAAGACATTACTTCTTCATGACTATAAGTTTCCTCTCCAATTCTTCCGTATATATCTTGAACTTCATCAAACAAGCCTAAACTTTCAATTAAATAACTATCATAGGTGAATTCTTCACAAATTCTATTTAATTCTAATTGCATCTTCCCATGTATATAAGACATTTTCATTAAGGATAAAAATAACAAAAAAATTATGATGACAATTGGCAAAATAATTGCCGCTTCAATTGTTATGCTTCCTCGTTCCTCTTTAACAAAATCTTTATTAATAAGTTCTTTGTACATCCCAGACTCCTAATTCCCAATATTTACTTAACTTTCCTTTTGAAATATTAGTTGCAAATAATGTTTCACTAACAACAAAACCACTTATGTTAACTCCTACATAATAATCTGATAGATTAATTGAATAGTCATCATATTTCTTTTGAACATTCATCTGAATTAAGTCCATTATTCTTCCAACTTTCGTTTCATTATCTACAATAGGCATTGACAATAATATCATTAAGTATGCTTCATAGGAAAAACTAGGAATTAAATAACTAGTAAAATCCTTACCCTTCTTATTCTCTAAGATTTCTTCTAAGTATTCATCCTTTACCTGATCCGCCGCTTCATAAAAAACTTTTTTACCTAACTTTACTTGATTATCAAGATTATCCTCAACAATCATTAGCAATCCTTCAATCTGATTTTCTAGAACGCCTTCAAAAACATTGGAAAGATTTTGAGTGTTTTTACTTATCACCGAAAGTGTTGTTTCCTCATAATCTTCTATCACTTGACTCTTAATATTAATCATGTTTGTTAACGTTCTATCATTTTCATCTAATTTGCTGATTTGCTCAATACATCTAGTCGCCATATTAGTTGCAACCTCTTCAACTTCCGCTAAACAAACTAGCTCTGGATACTCGTATTTACTACCACCATTATTCATATAAGCAGTGATACATAAATCTAAATAATTACTAATATCATTATGTACTTCATTACCAAACATTTCCTTTTGTATATCTATCTCCATTCCATGTTCTAATAATGTATTTTCAAATTCTTCAACATCTCCTTCTATCAATTTCCATGTTTCTTCTGATAACGTTTCTTTATAGACATCTAACTTACTTCTAAAATTCGTAATATTATCTTTAACAATAATTTTTGTATCTTCATAGAGCATAGTAGCTTCATCTTCTAGTCTTCTAATTCCTGCGTTAAAAATTTCATCTAGATTTCCATCAAGAGATGTATACCAGGTAGCTTGGGTTTTTATTATTGGCACTTTTTCATTAGAAACTAGTAAAAACACATCTGCAACCGACTCAAGAATTGCCCATAGAGCGCCAATGATTATTGCAATAACTATTGCTCCCACACCGCCAGTCCACCATCCTGCTATTGTTGTAGCAATATTCATTATTGTTGTTCTTTTTGAATTATCCATTAACAAATGTATTGAATTCAACATAATTCTCATGCCGTATATATACCCTAAAACAGTATCTACGTTTTTCTTCTCGTTAAGAGTTCCTCCAATAATATATTCAGCTTCATAGTTGAGAAAATGTTCATTTACATTAAAACCGTTTAAGCTTTTACCATTAGGGTCCAAACTTTTGCTGACATTGCCAAACATCTGAACTATATATTCATTAATCAAACGTGTTTCAACATCACTTCTAATATTATCAAAATCTAAATTCCCATCAGTTGTTATATCACTTTCATGAATCCCACTATACATATGACTAGGCAATACCGCTTCATTGATTTTTATATCTGGTGAAAAATTTAATAATTCTCCTTCTAAAATTCCACCAAAAACATTGCTCCCTTCAATGTCATTTTTCTTATCTTCATATATATTCTCTTCAGGTTTTGCTTCATTAATCATTGAATAATCAAACAATATATCTGACTGATATTCATGTAAAAAAGAAGATATATATAATTCTAGATTTATGATTGTTGATTTTTCAACTGTTTCAAGATTTTCACTATTTTTATCTTTATATCCTGACATACTATCAAAAAGTATACGCTTTTCCTTTTGATGAAAATAATAATTGTCTAGTTTAGAAACAAATCTCTTATATATATAACCATTTAAATTATCGTTCATTACTTCGATATAGGAAATCGAATTAGTTAAACTACTTAGATTATTCTCAAGTTGTTCCTTTACTAATAGAAGATTATCAACTGCATTATAATTGATTTCATTAACAGTCATCTCACTTTTTAAACCTGATAGCTCAGTATTAACCTGTTCAATTACTGATTGCACTAGCTGTTCGTCATTCATATTACCATCTTGAAACTCAGTAATCGTATTAACATTTGTAACACAGGAATTTTCAAATTCTTCTAAAACTATTAAAGCTTCTCTATGAATATCAACAAGCTCTAGAATCTTCGTATAACTTTCTATATAAGTTTTAATACGGCTATCAAATACATTTAATTCATCTAAGGTCTCTTGTATAATTGGTTGTGGAATATAGAATATTTGTTCATTTCCCTCAATATCTATTACACTTAATTCATTAAAAGGATTTCCTGTTAGCAATTTATCTATTACGAGATCAATCTTATCTAAATCAGCTATCAGAGTTTGACTAAAGTCATCATAATACAAAACCTCTTGATCAAATTGATTCCTAAGTCCTTCAGGAAAATAATCATAATTAAGACTGTTACCATAACTAAAATTTCGTATATATGATGAGGCTTTGTTAAACGTCCAATTACCATTATCAAAAAGTTCAATGCCATCAATAAGCAAAAATAACTTCTTCTTATAATCTGCAATGCTGTCTAACTCAGCAATTAAATTGTTCTTATCTTCTATAATAGTGGATGTTTTGGTTGTTTTTGAGAATATTTCAAGATGATCATATATCTGACTGAATAAGAGATAAGGTTCTCTTTGCTGCATATAATCAATAATTTGACTCTTAGGGTACTTAAGTGTTTCATCAAGATAAGGAATATATTCGATTTGATAACTATAAGATTCTGGTTCCATAATCATAAAATCAGGTGGTTTATTAGACTCACTCAAAAAATAATCCATTATATAATCATGCTTCTTAGCTGTTGTAGGATAAAACATTGTACTTAGTCGTTCATCAACTAATTGTTCTACCCTTGCGCCTTGAGCTCCTGCAAACAAGCCATATTCCTGAAACAAAACAGGATCATATTGACTCAAGGCTTGATTTGCTGCCACCTGATAGTTACTATATGCCTCTGCTTGCATCATCTGTAATCTGGTGTGATCATAAATTGTTAATAAAAACGAAATTAATACTAATATTATCATTGCAAAAAATATAGATATACTTCCATCTAATTCAGATTTATAACTTATCAATTCTCCACCTCCCCGTA
>JAOZKH010000121.1 GCA_029935405.1 Vallitaleaceae bacterium
AAGCTACAAAGATTATTATGAATGGAAATGGGATGCTTCAAGGTGGCACAGATGAATGGCACTATACAATAAGGATTGAAGCTGTTGAACATAATGGAAAAGCCACAAATATACTTTATCAAGTGACACCTATTGCGAATTAGAGTATAATAAAAACGGAGACGTTAGACTCAGTTAGATACTGAAAACGCTATCACTTTAAAATAGGAGAGTAATTGAAAATGAGTTTTTATGATAAAGTAATGGAAACAACTCAGTTTATACAAGCAAATAGTAACTCGAATGCAAAAGTAGGTTTGATTTTAGGTTCTGGTTTAGGAAGTTTAGTTGATACAATGGAAGATAAGTTTACAATATCTTATGAGCAAATTCCTAATTTTCCTCAATCAACAGTAGAAGGACATGAAGGTTGTTTAGCTTTTGGTAAAATAAATGGAACTGAAGTAATTGCAATGCAAGGACGTTTTCACTATTATGAAGGTTATACTATGAAAGAAGTAACCTACCCGATTTTTGTAATGAAACAACTAGGTGTTGAAAAACTTATTATTACAAATTCATGTGGAGGAATTAATACTGATTTTAATCCTGGAAAACTTATGATTATTAATGATTTTATCAATCTAATGGGGACAAATCCTTTGATGGGCGTTAATGACATACGATTTGGTCCAAGATTTCCAGACATGACAGAACCTTACAAAAAATACTTGATAAATATAGCAAAAGATACAGGGAATGAATTAGGAATTGACTATGGTGAAGGTGTATATGCAGGTTTTATGGGCCCTTATTATGAAACAGCAGCAGAGATTAGAGCTTATGGTAAATTAGGTGCTGATGCAATCGGGATGTCAACTGTACCTGAAACAATAGTAGGAAATTATTTAGATATGGATGTGTTAGGAATTGCCTGTATAACCAATATGGCTACAGGGATTCAGAAGAAAAAACACGATCATGAACATGTTGTGGCAGTTGCAAAAAAAGCTTCATCAGATTTTTGTAAATGGATAGAAGTTATTTTAGAAAAAATTGCTAATAATAAATAGTAATATGATTTCAGACCACTTCATTTTGAAGTGGTCTGACTTATTTACTATTACATTGAATTTAATAAAATTGTTCGAACATCCTCTTTAGTCAATTCACTCATACCACCGATTTTATCAGCGCCATTAAATGACTTGTCAACTAATTCATCTATTGTATCATCTTTTATATTATAATCTGAGAGTCTAGTAGGTGCACCAATTTCTTCTAAGAAGCTTCTAAATGCTTGAATACCCTCTTTTGCAATCTGAAGATCTGACTTATCGTTGCTGTCTACATCAAAGATATTAATGGCCATTTGTTTGAAGCGTTCAACGTGATCGTTAGCGCAGTGATCCATCCAAAACGGAGTAATAATCGCTAATCCACCACCATGTGGAATATCATATATTGCTGATAAAGCATGTTCCATAGAATGACATGACCAGTCACCATTAACAATATGTCTTAATCTTGTAGAAAGTGCTTGAGAAGCTACAAACATTATGGTTTCTCTATGCGCAAGATTACTTAAATCATTAACTAGTGCCTTGCCTGCTGTTATAGTTTCTCTTATCAATACTTCTATTTCAGCATTTACAATTTTTATTATTGGATTATTTAGGTCGTAGTTATGAAAATATGTTTCAAATAAATGAGAACAAATATCTGCGATACTATCGATAGTTATTTTTAATGGCAATGAAACAGTATATTTTGGGTCTAGAATTGAGAATTCTGGATATGCAGCAGGCCAAAATCCTGTTCCTAATTTAAGCTTTTCTTTTTCACTTGAAATAACTGCAAAATAATTATTTTCACTACTTGTTGCAGCATTTGTCAAAATCGTGCCTAACTTTGTATGTTCAGTTAAATCAAATTCCTTGTTTTTTATTTTCGACCAAATATCACCATCATATTTTGCACCAATAGAAATTATCTTCGAACAGTCGATAACGCTACCGCCACCTACTGCCAAAATCAAGATCAACATCATTTGTTTTACAAATGGCTATACCATCATATACATTGGTTAAATCAGGGTTTGGTTTTATACCTGGCAACTCGAAGATGTTTTTATTATTCTTTTCTAGAATGGTCTTGACTTCATCATACAGCCCAATTCTCTTAATGCTTTCCTTACCATAAGTAATTAAAATATTTTTTGCTAAGAATGTTGATTCTAGTTCGCCTAATGCACTTACATTTGCAATTAGTTTAACTGTTTGCCTGTATTTTGAAAGATACTCAATCAATTCTACTTTTTCGTCAAGTGTTAATAGCATTCCTTCACCAGCAGAACCACCAACAAAGAATCCATCAGCACCTTGTTTTAAGTTATGCTCAACAATTGCATCTAATATTGAAAAATTGATTTTGTTATTATCATCAAAGGGAGTAGCTAAAGCCACAATTATCTCTTTCATTTCATCTCACTTTCTATTATTTATAGTATTATTTAAATTGTCCATCTCATATTGTTCGTAATTACGAACGCTGTTCTTTTTTATATACTCATTAAAACATGAAACTGTTTCCCATGTCAACAATTTTCAACTATGTAGTTTTGACACCTTAACCATTAATTAGTGAGAAAGATTTAATAAACAAGAAAGTTCGCTAGCCATCGTGCTAGCGATTTGGTACAATAATAGAAACTAACAAAATGAAAGGTCATAAAATGAAGATAAATAACACAGTTAAGCGAACGCTTGATATTTTAGATATATTGTCAAAAAATCCAAAGGGTTTGACATTAGGAGAAATCACTTCTCAACTATGTATTCCAAAGACTAGTGTATTTGACATTCTTTCAACGCTAAGACAAGATAACTTCATTGAAATCTCAGATTCAAGAATTAAATCATATGTAATTGGAGTTAGAGCATTTACTATTGGAAATTCATATATACAACATACTGATATTTTGAAAGTCTCAAAAGAAATATTACAGGAATTAGGTGATAAATTAGGACGAACGATTTTTATAGGTAGACAATATCAAAGCTCAATAGTCTATCTTTATAAGTATGAACCTTCAAATGCAATTATTACTACTTCAAATATTGGGACATTAAATGATATATACTCTACATCGTTAGGAAAGGCTATCTTTGCATATAAAGATAACATTGATGAGATTTTGGATCAGATTGATTTTATACCTAGAACAAAACGAACCATTACTAATAAATCCGATTTTCTCAAAGCACTAGAAGAAGTTAGAAATAAAGGATACTCAGAAGATAATCGAGAAGTAGATGAAAATCTTTCTTGTATTGGCGCACCTATATACGATCATGAAGGCAAGGTATTATATGCGATAAGCGCTTCTGGATTTTATAATGATTCTATGGACATAGATTACATCTCTACTAAAGTTAAAGAAGCTGCTACGATGATTTCTACTAGATTAGGTTACTAAGGAATCATAATTCCTTTTATCATGACGAAATAAACCACAAAAGAGTACAAGGGGAAAAAATGGATTGGAACAGAAGTATTTCTATTATTATTTATTCTTTAGTAATGATTCAATGTACTGTAACAATGGTTATAACATATATAAAAGTAAAAAAAACAGAGATACTATATATACTACTTATTAATCAAATACTTATAATAATGTGGTTTGTTTTTGGTATACATGAAATACAATCTGCTAATAATAGAGAAGTGCTATTTGCTGTTAGATTGACTTTGTTTCCAATAAACATGTTAAGTGGAACATGGTTAGTAATGGCTATGATATATGCACGAATTATTACCTTGAAAAACATGGGAATAATATCTTTAATTATAGTGCCTAAAATTTTATTGTATTTACCTGCACTTACTAATAAATATTTCCATTTGATTCTAATTAACAAAAATTATGCAGATCCATCAGAAAATATATGGGGCGTACTAAGCACTATAAACTTTGATATAGGTTATATTTATATTGTGTTAGGCATACTTATAATTCTAATAAAAGCAATTATAGATTATAAAATTTTGAAAGCAAAAGTCATTTTGCTCGTAATGGGACCAATTATAACTTTGACTACAAATATTTTATTAAGAACAAGATTGATTCCAGATATTGGATTTGATATAACGCCTATAACTTTTTCTTTGTTTTCGTTATTTTTATCATTAGCAATTTTTAAATATGATGCATTTGGTGTTATTCAAAGTGGCGCAATGGAGCTGTTTAGAGTAAATGAAGAAGCAATATTGATATTAGATGAGGGTAATAATATTATTGAATATAATGATTCTGTGGCTAAAGAGTTTGGGCAAATAGGTGATTTAGAAACTATAGTACATATATCTCAGTACTTTGATATGCTAAAAAAGGTAAGTCGTAACCCAGGTAGATTAACTAAAATTTTAGAAGATATATATAAGCATGAAGAGATTTTAGATTGTTATTTTGTTATTGAAAGTACTAAAGGAAAAAAATACTATTCTCTAGAATTAAAAGCAATCAAAGATTCTCATAACGATAAAATTGGTGCTATTATTAAAATCGAAGATCATACTAGTCATTCAATTGGAATGATTAAGGATGAGAGGAGTCGGATTTCAGGAGATCTTCACGACAATTTAAGTAATATGATTAATGTAGTTTCTATGAATTTAGATTATTCAATGAAGAACTATGATAATGAAGAAAATGTAATGAAATGTATGGGGACTGCTTATGAAGCTTCTAGCCAGATAAGATTACATCTTAGAAGAATTCTTGATGAATTGACACCTGTAAATCTCAGCAAAGTGGGTGTTATCAATGCAGTGAAATCATTGATTAGGAGAGTAGAAGGTATTGGTGTACAAATCGAATTCACGCATACCGGCATTAACGATAAAATAAATTATAATAAAGATTGTGGTAACTTAATGTATCAAACTTGCATGGAAGCAATTAATAATTCACTTTTTAACGGTCATGCAACTTATATTATTGTAAATATTAGTAGTGATGAAGGAATGGTTAATATTCATATTAAGGATAATGGTATAGGTTGTAATAATATTCTTAAAGGGAGAGGCCTTACAACAATGGAAAAACGTTATAAGATATGTGATGGTCAAGTAGAATTTGAATCGAGAGAAGGTAAAGGGTTTATTATAGATGCGCAATTTCCACTTCATTATTTATGTGATTCATGTGGCGAAGTAGAAACTGCAAAACTGAGATAAACCGTTAAATAGACATGGTAACCCTTAGGATTTAGTTGATATATTCCTATAACCCATAACAACAATCCAAACATAAGCTAATGTCTTTGGAATCATTAACATACCAATTAATGGCCATATATGAACAAATAGAACAACTGGCACATAAAATGCAAATGATAAGGTTATGGCTAACCACATGTGTTTAAAAGAATCGTTCTTATTCTTTTTCGTTTCTTTATAAAACAATACAATAATTATAATACCCATTAGTGCAAAGGGGATATTTCTGTATATTCCCCATTCAAAAGCCTGCTGATACTCAAACCACCTATTTTGTGGGAAAAGACATAGCACTATACGGATAAAGGCTAAAGAATAGATTATTCTAGTTAACAAAATATTATTAATGTGATATCGTTGTTTCCAAACAATATATAAAAGTATATAAAAAAATGTCATGGTAATAGAGGTTATTAGCTTACCTGCACCAACAGTGCCAGCATTTGCTTCAAAACCAGTTGTTAGAATTGCTTGTGATCTTGCAAAAAGATGAAATGCATCACCAAATCCTAACACAAGGGCCATGAAACCAAATAATTGGTGCTCTTTTACACCTTTGGATTTTTTTAATATTAGAATACCTAATGCTGTAACTGTTAGTAAATATGCTATGTTAAATATTATCTCCATTATTAATCTCCTTATTAGTCACATTTTATAAATTTAGTAACTCATGTATAGGTGTGGGTTTTGAATATAAGTATCCTTGAATGATATTACAACCAATACTTTGTAAAAAATCGTTTTGTTCGCGTTGTTCAACACCCTCTGCAATAACAGTATATTTATGTTCGCGAGCTATTTGAAGCATAGCTTTAATAGTTCCTTCTGTTTTTGGATTTGAGCCTATTTGATCAATAAAAGATTTATCGATCTTTAATTGATCAAAGTCAAGGTTTGATAGATAATTTAGAGAGGCATAACCTGTACCAAAATCATCTAAAGCAATCTTAATACCAAAGGTTCTTAGTGGTTTAAGTATAGCATATAATATATCTAATTTCTCTACTAATAAATCTTCAGTTATTTCTAACACTATCGTTGCAGGATCCAAATTTCTTCTGGTAACTTCAGAAATAACAAACTCAGAAAATCCAGGTGATAAAGCATGAGTTGGGGATATATTAATGGAGACTTCCTCTAAATCAAGGTAATGAGAAAATAACTTTGAATGGTCGTTTAATACTTTATTTACAATAAGCTCGCCAAATTTTACAGCAAACTTTTCTTTTTCAATAATTGGAATAAATAGTCCGGGAGATATATTTCCGTATTGATCGTGAGTTAATCTAGCTAAAGCCTCTACACCAAAAACTACTTTAGTATTGTTATTTACCTGTTCTTGATAGGCGAGTGTAAATAAATCATGCTTAATAGCTTCATGAATTATTGTTTTAAGTTTTTCATTATTATCCATTTTGTCTTTAAGTGATTTGTTAAATATTACAGGTATTGTGATTTCATTGATCTTTGCGTGTTCGATTACCATGTCAGCTTTTTGTAACAAATCATTACAAGTGTCGTTATTTCCATTAAAGGGGACAACACCTGAATAAAGTTTAAGCATATGTTCAGCTTCGCTATCTTCTAAAAATTCATAAAATAATCTGCTAACAGAGAGTTGTCTAGCGTCAAATTCTTCAAATGAATTTATATCTGATAACATCCATATAAATTCATTTCCATTAATACGTGCAAAGATTTCATTTTCACGTTGTCCGATAGCTTTAGAGAAAATGTTTGTAACTTCCTTTATGTATATATCCCCAGCTTCTATTCCATGAAGTATATTAATAGATTTTAAGCTTTGTAAATGAAATACATAAATATAACCTTTAGTTTTATGGCTTTTACTAAGT